>DASUHM010000007.1 GCA_036273515.1 Gaiellales bacterium | reverse complement strand
TCAGGCGGCCTGGGTGGCGACCGGCTCGTCCTCCCGCTGCACCTCGACCGTCTTCTCCGGCGTCAGCACGAGGCGGCCGCGGAACGGCCCTTTGCGATCCTTGAAGTCCATCCAGTCGGAGGCGCCCTGCTCGATCACCTGGCGGGCCTCGTCGGCCGTGATGGCGCGGCCCTTGGTGGACTTCCAGATGACGAAGCCGCAGCCCGGCTCCTTGCGGCTCTTCCACGACGAGCAGCCGTACGCGCGGCTGTTCTCGCGGATGTCGCCGCCGCACTTCGGGCAGGTGGCGATCGTCTCGCGCGGCCCGGCCGGCGCGTCCAGGCGGGTGCCGTCGTCGGCGATCAGCTGCACCTGGTTGCCCTCGGCCAGGACGAGCCGGGCCCGGCTCGGCCGGGTCTTGAACCCGTCGAGCAGGTCGGTCTGGCCGTGCTCGAGCAGGTCGCGGGCCTCGCCCGGGCTGATCGAGCGGCCCTTCTGCTGCTTCCAGATGACGAATCCGCAGCCGGGCTCCTCCTTGCTCTGCCACGACGAGCATCCGTACGCCGCCCGGTTCTCGCGGATGACGCCGTCGCCGTTCGGGCACGGCCCGATCTCGGCGCGCTGGGCGCGCACCTCCTCGGCGGTGAGGTTGCGGAAGTAGTCGACCACCTCGGTCGTGAACGTGCGGATGTCGTCCATGAACCCGTCGCGCGACTCCTCGCCGCGCTCGATCGCCGTCAGGCGCTGCTCCCACTTGCCGGTCAGCTCGGCGGACGTGATCGCGTGCTCGTGCAGGAGCCCGATGGCCTGGCGGCCCTTGGCCGTCGCGCGCAGTGACCGGCCGAGGCGCTCGATGTAGCCGACGCGCAGGAGCTTCTCGATCGTCTCCGCCCGGGTGGCCGGCGTGCCCAGGCCGGCGTCCTTCATCGCCTGGCGCAGCTCCTCGTCCTCGATCTGCTTGCCGGCCGTCTCCATGTCGCGCAGGAGCGAGGCCTCGGAGTAGCGGGCCGGCGGCTTCGTCTGCTTCTCGAGCACCTCGGCCTTCTCGCACGTGCCGCGCTCGCCTTCGTCCACCCTGGGCAGCACCTGGCGGGGCTCGTCCTCGTCGCCCTGGGGCTCCTCGGCCGCTGCCTCCTCGCCGAAGGCCGCGCCGCGCCAGCCGGCCTCGATCAGGCGGCGGCCGCGGGTGCGGAAGCGGTGCTCTGCGGCGACCGTGATGATCTCGGTGTCCTCGAACTTGGCCTCGGGGTGGAACACCGCCAGGAAGCGGCGCACGACCAGCTCGTAGACGCGCGCGTCGTCGTTGGAGAGGTCCTTGGTCGGCAGCTCGCCCGTCGGGATGATGGCGTGGTGGTCGTCGACCTTGGCGTCGGCGACGACGCGCGCCAGCGGAAGCACGTCGAGGCCGGCGACGTACTGGGCCGCGGCCCGGGCGAACGGCAGGCCGGTGAGGCCGCGGGCGATGCCCTTGAGGTTGCCGACCTGGTCGGATGGCAGGAACTGCGAGCGCGTCCGCGGATACGTGATGACGGCGCCGGCCGACGAGCCCTCGTAGAGCCGCTGCGCCGCCTGGAGGGTGCGCGAGGCGGACATGCCGAAGCGGCTGTTGGCGTCGCGCTGGAGGCTCGTCAGGTCGTAGAGGAGCGGCGGGCGGGTCTTGCGCTCGGTGCGCTTGACCGACTCGACCGTCGCGGGCGCGCCGGTCGCGGCGGCGGCGACCGCCTCGGCCCGCTCGCGCTCGGAGGTGCGGTCCTCCTTGCCCTCGAACCAGCGCCCGGTGTAGGCGCGCGGGCCGTCGAGCCCGAAGCGGGCGTCGACCTGGAAGTAGGTCTCGGGCTCGAAGGCGTCGATCTCGAGGTCGCGGCGGACGATCAGCGCCAGCGTCGGCGTCTGCACCCGGCCGAGCGAGACGACGCCGCCGAGGGCGCGGCCGCGGACGGTCGCCGCCCGGGTCGCGTTCATCCCGACGAGCCAGTCGGCCTCGGAGCGCGAGCGAGCCGCCGCCTGCAGGTTCACCATCTCCTCGCCGTCGCGCAGGTGCTCGAAGCCCTCGCCGATGGCCGCCCGCGTCATCGACGACACCCACAGCCGCCGCACCGGCTTCTTCACCCTGGCCACGTCGAGGATGTAGGCGAAGATCAGCTCACCCTCGCGGCCGGCGTCGCAGCCGTTCACGATCTCGTCGACGTCCTCGCGCTTCATCAGCCGCTTGAGGATGTCGAGCTGCTTCTTGCCGCGCGCGTCGGGCCGCAGCTTGAACGTCTCGGGGAGCACGGGCAGCGTCTTGATCGACCACCGCTTCAGGCTCTCGTCGTAGTCCTCCGGCTCGGCCAGCTCGACCAGGTGGCCGATCGCCCACGACACGATCCGGTCTTCGGATTCGAGGTAGCCCTCGTGCTTCTGGAAGCCGCCGCCGAGCGCGCGGGCGTAGTCCTGCCCGACCGACGGCTTCTCCGCGATGATCAACGTCTTGCCCATAGCGGCGGGAGGGTAGCACCCGCCCAACTCGTGCTCAGATCCAGCCCTTGCGGCGGTAGTAGGCGATCTGGAGGATGGTCGTGACGATGATGAGGCCCCACGACCAGGCGTACCCGAAGCGCCAGTGGAGCTCGGGGCTGCCGTGCACGTTCTGGCCGTAGAGGCCGACGATGAAGGTCGGCAGGAGCAGCACGGAGGCGACCACCGTGAGCCGCTTCATGACCTCGTTCTGGTCGTTCGCGACCTTGGCCTGGTGGTAGTCGCGCACGCCGGCCACCAGGTCGCGGGCGAGGTCGAGGCCCTCGCTGGCCCGCAGCAGCTTGTCGAAGGCGTCGCCGAAGCGCAGCTCGAGGTCGCGGGAGAAGAGCTCCTCCCCCTCGGTGTCGATGCGGTTGTCGATCACCCGGCGCACGGCGTCGCGGGTCGGCGCGAGCGTCTGGCGCACGTGCAGGAGCTTGTGGCGCAGGTCGGAGAGGCGCGAGCGCACCCGGTCCGAAGGCCAGTCCTCGACGTGGTCCTCGAGTTCGTCGATGTGGTCGTCGAGCGTATCGACCAGGTCGAGGAACGCCTCGGCCACCTCGTCGACCAGGCGGTAGGCGATCATCCCCGGCGCCTCCGCGCCCTTCGTCGACACGGTCCGGATCATGTCGGTGTCGAGCAGCGGCCTGCCCTCGGGCGACTTGCGCACCGTGACGACGGTGTCGCGCCTGAGGATGAGGTCGATCTCCTGGTACCAGAGCTCGTGCGTCTCGTGGTCGACCCGGGGCAGGAGCAGGAGCCCGAAGATGTAGTCGATGTGGGCCTCGAACGTCGGCCGGGGCTCGTCGTCGTGCACCGCCGGCTCGAGCATGATGTCGACCGCGCGGTCGTGGAGGGGGGTGCCGGCGGCCCGCTCGAGGGACTCGCGATCGGGGTGTTCCAGGTCGTGCCAGTCGCAGCCGGCCATGCGCGGCGGAGCGTACTCCCGGGTGCGGCCGGATATCTGTAGCCTTGGTCGCGTGGACGGGATGCACGACCTGGGCGGCAGGCAGGGCTTCGGCCGGGTGGAGGCCGAGCCGGACGAGCCGCCGTTCCACGAGCCGTGGGAGGGGCGGGTGCACGGCATGTCCGAGACCGCCGACGTCGGCCCCGGGTTCCGGCACGCGATCGAGCGGATGGAGCCGGCCGCCTACCTGACGACGTCCTACTACGAGCACTGGCTCGAGTCGATCGAGACGCGCGGGATCGAGCACGGGTTCTTCACGCGCGAGGACCTGGCGGCGGCCGCCGAGCGGATCGCCGCCGGCGAGCCGGTGCCGCAGCGCTCCGATCCGGAGGCGGCCCGCGAGGCCCGGGCGATGCTGCGCCCCCGGCCGAAGTCGAGCTACACGGCGCCGGTGCCGCGGCACGGCGTCGGCGAGGCCGTCACCGTCGTCTCGGTTCTTCCTTCCGGGCACACCCGCTGTCCGGGCTACCTCCGCGGCGCCCGCGGCGTCGTCGAGCGGGTGCATGCGCCCATGCCGCTCCTGGACGTCTACGAATCCCAGGACGGGCTCGTCCGGCCCGAGGCCTGGTACACCGTCGCGTTTCCGGCCGATGCGCTGTGGGAGGTCGAGCGCCCCGGCCACACCATCCTCGTCGATCTGTGGGAGAGCCACCTGGAGGCCTAGATGACCGAGCAGCACCGCCACGCCCGTCCCAAGTCGCCGCAGGAGCTGCGCGCCGCGGCCCTCGAGACCGTCCTCATCGAGAAGGGGCTCGCCTCGACCGACGCGATCGACGCGGTGGTCGACGCCTTCGAGCAGGAGATCGGCCCGCAGAACGGCGCCCGCATGGTCGCCCGCGCGTGGGTCGACCCGGCCTACCGCGACCGGCTGCTGCGCGACGCGGCCGGGGCCGCGGCGGAGCTCGGCTACGGCGGCAGCGAGGGCGACCACATGCGCGCCGTCGAGAACACGCCGGACGTGCACAACGTGATCGTGTGCACGCTCTGCTCCTGCTACCCGTGGCCCGTGCTGGGGATCCCGCCCGTCTGGTACAAGAGCCCGCCCTACCGGGCCCGGGTCGTGCGGGAGCCGCGCGCAGTGCTCGCGGAGTTCGGGCTGGAGCTCGGGGACGACGTCGAGGTCCAGGTGTGGGACTCGAGCGCGGAGCTGCGCTACATCGTCCTGCCGATGCGGCCCGAGGGCACCGAGGGGATGAGCGAGGAGGAGCTGGCCGGGCTCGTCACCCGCGACTGCATGATCGGCGTTGCCGTGCCGCGCGTGGGGGCGGCGGCATGACCCCCGAGCGCCCCGACGACCAGCCGTTCACGGAGCCCTGGCAGGCGCGCGCCTTCGCGATGGCGGTGGTCGCCGCCGAGCGGATGGACGTGCCCTGGGACGAGTTCCGCGACCGGCTCAAGGCCGCGATCGCCGAGCGCCCCGACCAGCCCTATTACGAGTCCTGGATGGACGCGCTCGAGGAGCTCGTCTCGGATCTTGCCCCCGCATGAAGGCGGGGACTGCCCCCAGGCGGGGACGGTCCCCAGCATGGCTAGCATTTCGGGGGTGTTCATCTCGTTCGAGGGCCTGGACGGCTGCGGAAAGACCACTCAGGCGGCCCTGCTCGCCGAGGCCGCCGTGGCCGCCGGCCGCGAGGTCGTCCCGGTGCGCGAGCCCGGCGGCACCGCCCCCGGCGAGCGCGTCCGCGACGTCCTGCTCGACGCGGCGCTCACGATCGAGCCGTGGGCCGAGGCGCTGCTCTACGCGGCCGCCCGCGCCCAGCTCGTCGCCGAGGTGATCCGGCCGGCGCTCGAGCGGGGCGCCACCGTGATCGCCGACCGCTTCATCGACTCCTCGCTGGCCTATCAGGGCTGCGCCCGCGGCCTCGGCGTCGACGACGTGCTCGAGGTGAACAGGGTGGCGACGCGCGGGCTCCTGCCCGACCGCACCGTCCTCCTCGTCCTCGGCGAGGGCGAAGCCGCCGGCCGCCGCGGCGAGCCCGACCGGATCGAGGCCGAGGGTACCGACTTCCACACCCGCGTGGCCGACGGCTTCGCCGACGCCGCCCGCCGCTTCCCGGAGCGGATCGCGGTCGTCGATGCATCCGGGACGCGCGAGCAGGTGGCCGAGCGCGTGCGCGCGGCGGTGGGTCTGTGAGCGCGTTCGCGGGACTGCCGGAGCAGCCGCGGGCCCAGCGCCTGCTCGAGGCGGCGCTCGCCGCGCCTGCCCACGCCTACCTCCTCTCCGGTCCCACGGGCGCGGGCAAGCGCCGCTACGCAGACCGGTTCGCGGCGGCGCTGCTCGGCTGCCCGCCCCACCGCATCGAGACGCGCACCCACCCCGACCTCTTCGTGCTCGAACCGGAGGGCCAGGGCATCCTGATCGAGGGCGCACGGCGGCTGCGGCGCGACCTGCACCTGCGCCCCTTCGAGGCCGACCGGCGCGTCTACCTGATCCTCGATGCCCACCTGCTGCGGGACGAGTCGGCCAACGCCCTCCTGAAGTCGCTCGAGGACCCGCCCGAGTACGGCGTGCTCGTGCTCGTCTCCGACCACGCCGAGCGGATGCTGCCGACGATCCGCTCGCGGCTCCAGGCGATCGAGTTTCGCCGTTACCCGACGGCCGTGCTCGAGGCGGCCACGGGCGATCCGCTGGCCGCCCGGGCCGCCCTCGGCGACCTCGCCCGGGCGACGTCGCTCGCGACCGACCCGGCGGCGGCCGGGCGGCGCCGGCTCTACCTCGAGCTGGCGCAGGGCGTGAGCACCGACTCCACGTTCGATCCGTCCCGGGCCGGCGCGCTCATCATGGAGGCGTCCAACCAGCGGGCCAAGGCCGAGTCCGAGCTCGTCGCCGGCGAGCGCGACGCCCGGCTCGAGTCGGTCGACGACCCGAAGGACGAGAAGGCCCTGCGCAAGCGCTACGAGGACCGGGCCAAGCGCGAGGCGCGGCGGGCCGAGTGGGATGAGCTGCGGCTGGCCGTCGACACGATCGCGCTCTGGTACCACGACATGCTCGCGTCCGCCCTGGGTGCCGACGACGCGGTTGTGAACGCCGACACCGCCGGCGGCCTCGCAGACGCCACGTCGCGCGGCGGGGCCGGCCACGCGGCCCGCGCGCTCGACACCGTCGGCGACGTGCGGCGATCGCTCGAGCTGAACGTCCATCCGGTGCTCGCCGTCGAGGCGCTCTT
This sequence comes from Gaiellales bacterium, assembly GCA_036273515.1. Taxonomy (GTDB): domain Bacteria; phylum Actinomycetota; class Thermoleophilia; order Gaiellales; family JAICJC01; genus JAICJC01. The sequence continues at coordinate 111,407 of DASUHM010000007.1, read as the reverse complement.
CCACCGCCTCGCCGAGCTCCGGGAATCGACTCCGCAGGGGGTGTGAGGGTGGCGACGGTCGTCGGCGTCGTGTTCCAGCCGGGCGGGAAGGTGTATTCGTTCGACCCGGCCGGCCTCGAGCTGCGCTGGGACGAGCGCGTCATCTGCCAGACGTCGCGCGGGCGCGAGTACGGCCGGATCGTGCAGACGGAGCATGCGGTGCCGGACGAGGAGCTGACCGGCCCGCTCAAGCGGGTCGTGCGCCGCGCCGGCCCCGCCGACGAGGAGCAGATCAAGAAGAACCGGGTCGAGGCCAAGCGGGGGATGCTCCTCTTCCGCGAGCTGGCCGGCCGCCACGGGCTCGAGCTGAAGCCGATCGCGGCCGAGCTCGTCTTCGACCAGGGCCGGATCTCGTTCTCCTTCTCCTCCGAGGAGAGGCCGGACACGCGGGCGCTCCAGACCGACCTCGCGGCGCGGCTGAAGCGGCGGGTGGAGATCCGCCAGGTGGGGCCGCGCGAGCAGGGCCGCCTGTGCGGCGAGGTGGGCCTCTGCGGCACCGGCAAGCTGTGCAGCGCGCGCTATCCCTGCCACGACCAGCCGATCACCCTGAAGATGGCCAAGGAACAGGATCTGCCCATGAACCCGGGCCGCATCACCGGCTTGTGCGGGCGGCTACGCTGTTGTTTGGCATTCGAGCATCCGCTGTATCGCTCGTTCCGTGACCGGGCGCCGGCCGTGGGGCGAACGGTGGCGACACCCAATGGGAGGGGCATCGTCCGCAGCTACGAGGTGCTGAAGGACGCGTGCGTCGTCGAAATGGACGGAAGGACGATGGTGGAGATCAGCTTGGATCAGATGGTCGAGGTGGCGGGATGAGCGACATCGCCTTCTGGGGCCCCGGAGACCACCCGGCCCTGACCGGGTTCAAGGAGGCGTTGCGGGCGGAGTGGCTGCGGCGCGGCTACGAGTTCGTCGAGGGCACCGATCCGAGCGCTGCCTGCGTCTTCAACTTCGTCAACGCCGACGATCCCAAGCCGTTCCGGCGCCGCCAGCGCTCGACCTACGTCATCGCGGTGCACACCGTGCCCGAGGCGCCCACCGACGTGCTGCGGCACGAGTACCCGATGCTCGTGCGCGCGCTCGCCAACCTGGCCATGCTGGTCGTTCCCGGCGACGCCTGCTACTTCGTGACGCCCGAGCAGGGCGTGTACTCGGTGCCCGACCCGGGCGAACTCGACGAGTGGGCGCACGCGCTCTTCGACCGGATCGAGCCCCTGGCGACGTCGCGGCTCGTCATCGACAACCGGTTCGACACCGACCTCGAGCCCGAGCTCTGGGACGGCGACGAGCTGACCGAGGAGCTCCACCGGGCCGGGCAGCGGCTCGACAAGCTCGGCCTGTTGCCGGCGCCGTTTCCGCTGGAGGACATCGTCGGCCCGGACGACCTGCGCTGGATCAAGCTCGTCTACGGGATCGGCGGCCTCTCCTACGGCAACATGTCGGTGCGCAAGGACGAGCACCGCTACTGGATGTCGGCGTCGGGCGTCGACAAGTCGAACCTGCGCGAGGTCGGCCGCGACGTCCTGATGGTGAAGGACTTCGACGCGGAGGCCGGCAAGATGATCCTCTCGGTGCCGCCCGGGATCGAGCCGCGGCGCGCGTCGGTCGACGCCATCGAGCACTGGATGATCTACCGCGAGCATCCCGAGGTCGGCGCGATCGTGCACGTGCACGCGTGGATCCCCGGCGTGCAGGCGACCGAGTTCAACTACCCGTGCGGCACGGCTGAGCTGGCCGGGGCCGTCGCCGACATCATCCGCCAGTCGCCCGAGCCCGGGCGCTGCGTCGTCGGGCTCAAGAACCACGGCCTGACCATCACCGGCCCGTCGCTCGACGACATCTTCGAGCGCATCGAGCCGGTGATCGAGGTTCAGGTGCCGATGATCGCCTAGACGGTCGGGTCCGCCGGCGGCTCTGCGGGCGGCGGGTCCGCGGGCGGGGCGGCCACGAGCGTCCCGGCCCTGGCCCGGGCGGCGATCTCGCTCGACTCGCCCAGGGTCGACCCGTCCTCGAACTCGACGATGGGCAGCTTGCGCTGGCCGGTCAGCTGCTCGACCTCCGGGCGGCGCGGGCGCAGCATGGAGTGCAGCACGAGCTCGTATTCGATGCCGGCGTCGTCGAGCGCCTTCTGCGCCTTCCAGCAAGGGTGCCCGCCGATCTTCACGAAGGTGCCGCTGCAGCGGTGGAGCTTGATGGCCATGGTGTCCCCCTGTTCGCTCAGTGCTTGTGATACCCGTCGGCGCGCAGCCACGCGGCGGTGTCCCTGATCGTCTCATCGATGGGCCGCACGGAGAATCCCAGCTCCGAGCGGGCCTTGCCCGCGGTGAAGTACCACCAGTGGCTGCTCGACGCGAGTTCCTGGTCGTCGAGCGGCAGCGGCAGCCGCAGGGCCGACCCAACGCGCAGCACCGGCCGCAGGATCCCGGCCGAGAGCGCCAACTGGCGCCGGCGCACGCCCGTCACCCGGCCGACGAGCGCGAAGAAGTCGCGATGGCTGAGGTTGCCGTCGTCGTTGGTCAGGATGTAGCGCTCGCCGGAGCGGCCGCGCTCCTCCGCTTGAAGATGGCCGGTGACGACGTCGCGGGCGTCGACGTAGGAGAGCCCGCCCGGGACGGTGAAGCGCAGCCGGCCGCGCAGGTACTCCTCGACCGGCCACGACGACACCCGGTAGATGTCGCCCGGCCCGATCACGAAGCCGGGGTTCGTGATGACGACGTCGAGCCCGTCCTTCGCGGCCTCGAGCGCCGCCTGCTCCCCTGCCGCCTTGGTGCGGCCATAGCGGAAGTCGGCGCGGCCGTCGTCGCCGTCGATCAGCCACGCCCCCTCGTCGCGGGGATGGCCGGGGCCGCCGGCCGGGCCGACAGTGGCGACCGATGAGGTGAAGACGACCCGTTCGACGCCGGCTTTCGCGCACGCGGCGAGGACGTTCCGGGCGCCGTCGACGTTCACCGCCCGCAGGTTCGGCTCGTCCGAGGCGCGGTGGCCGACGACGCCGGCCATGTGAAACACGCGCGCGACGCCGTCCAGCGCCACGTCGAGCGAGACCGGGTCGAGCACGTCGCCCTCGACCGTCTGGGCGCCGGTGCCGTCGAGGCGGGAGGCCGCCTTGGGCGAGCGGACGAGCGCCCGCACCTCCCGGTCGCGGCGGCGCAGCTCGCGCACGAGCTCGGCGCCAAGGTAGCCGGTCGCTCCGGTGACCAGGGTGCGCATCGCGGGGAGATTACCCCCAGGCAAACCCCCGCTGCCCGGGCGGTAGACTGCGGCACCGGGCCGACGTAGCTCAGCTGGCAGAGCACCGCTCTCGTAAAGCGGGGGTCGAGGGTTCGAGTCCCTCCGTCGGCTCTCTCCCCACCACGCCGGGGTGTAGCCTTGACGGCGGAGGGTGCGCATGGCAACGCGAAGCTGCGCGACGTGGTGCGGGGACTGGTCGATGAGCCTCGCGGATCGGCGTAGAGGGTCAGACCAGGCCTCTCGCGCCGTGCGGGCGGGTCCGGAAGAGCGGCGGGCGATCGACCAGGCCGCCGCGCAGGACGAGGCCAAGCGCGAGACCTCCGCCGCAGTCGCCCGGCTCGCCGACGCCCAGCATGACCCTTCGCTCACCCGAGACGATCGCCTCGAGGAGGCCGCCGAGCTGCAGCGCACGCACGCGAGGCACGAGGACGAGAAGACGGCCCGGAGGTAGTGCGGCGGCCGCCATGGAGCGGCCGCCTGCGCCCTGACCTCCGGCCTACCGCTTCGCGTACCGCGGCACCCAGAGCGTCGCGTGCACCTCGCCGATCGTCGCCGCGCCCGTGTCGAACAGGATGGCGAGCGGCGATCCGGCGGGGGTGAGCGTGCCCTGGTAGCGGACGTTTGTGTAGTGGTAGGTGTGCCGCTCGAACACGCAGGAGTGCCCGGGCGACACGTGCGGCCGGGCCGTCGAGCGGAACATCGACGAGCCGCCCATGAACGGCACGCCCTTCGTGCGCACCGCCTCGTGGATGCCGTCGGCCGAGTGCACGATCAGGCCCATGTCGGTGCCGGACCCGATGCCGATGGCGAAGTGGCTGGCACCCGGGCCGAACGGGTTCGTCGAGGTCTGGCCGAGCTGGAAGAGGCGGCCGCGGTGGATGCCGAGCTGGCTCAGCCAAAAGCCGGTCAGGTTGGACTCCGCCAGCGTCGGGCCGGTGCAGGGCTCCTGGAAGAGGTCCGCCCGGGCCGCGTTCAGGTTCGCGGTCGCGTGGGCCGCCGCCGTCGACGCCGCGCCGAAGATGATGCTGCCGCAGCCGGGGTCATGGACGACGGTCGCCGTGACGGGCGACGTGGTGATGTTCCCGAAGAAGGGCACGGTGCCGGTGGCGATCTTGAACGTCGATGCCGAGAGCGTCCCGGTCGCGTACTGGAACGTGCCGCGGCCGCCGGTGATGAGGTGGCACGACGTCTGCTCGACGTCCGTGGCGTGAAAGCGCATGTCGATCGCGCTCGGGTCGATGCTCGTGCCGGTCTGCAGATGGGCATGGGTGAGGCCGGCATCCGCCGTCAGCGTGAGCCCGGTGAGCGGGGCGTAGTCGTAGAGGTGATCCTGCTCGCCGACGAACGCGCCGCGGCTGGCCGTCGTGCGGTCGAGCTGGACGTCGAGCTGGGGTGGCTGGTCGAACGCGGCGGGCTCCGTGTACGCGTCCAGGTACATCTGGTACGTGATGCCGTTCACGGTGACGGCCTGCGGGTCGGCGAAGAGCTCGATCGAGTCGAGGCTGAGCGGCGCCGCTGCGTGCGGCAGCTCGTGGGTCATCCGTCGCGCGAGCCCGGCCGGGAGCGCGATCGACGGCAGCAGCCGCGGCGTGAAGGCCCGCATGCGCGGGCGCTGTGTCGAAGCCGACGCAGACGCGCCGGTCGCGGCCAGCACGGCCACGGCGACGGTCAGCGCCGTCGCGATCCTGATGAAACCCCCTCGTCGCACCTTGACTCCCCTCGGTCGGTGTCTCGAGTGTAAAAGAATCACGACTCTAGGCAATGCCGTCCGTCAATATTGCGCTAAGAACGAAAGAGCCCGAGCGTCATGAACCGCCCAGGGCATGCATCGTCGCGAGCAGGCCGGGGCCGGCGGCGGCGATCAGGATCGCCGGGAAGATGCACACAGCCAGGGGAAAGACCATCTTGATCGGGGCCTTCTGGGCGGCCTCCTCCGCGGTCGCCTTCTTGCGCGTCCGGGCCTCGACCGCGAGCGCCTTCAGCGTCTGCGAGATGGGCACGCCCATGGCATCGCTCTGCGCCATCGCCCGCGTGAACGAGCGGATCGCCGGCGTGTCGGCGCGCTCGCTCAGGCGCCGCAGCGCCTCCTGCCGCGACTGGCCGACGCGGATCTCGCCGAGCATGAGCCGCATCTCGTCGGCCAGCGGCCCGCGCAGCCGCTCGGTCGTGACCTTCATCGCCTGGTCGAGCCCGAGCCCGGCCTGGACGGTGATCGCGAGCAGGTCGATCATGTCGGCCGAGTCGCGCTCGATCCGCTTGCGCCGCGCGGTGATCCGCATCGAAAGGATCGTGTCCGGGAACATGAACCCGAGGAACGGCGGCATCGTCAGCTCGATCATGGCCAGCGCCAGGTTGGTCTCGTTGCCGGCCCGGAAGATGCCGAGCGCGAGCGCGCCCAGCGCGGCGGCGATCCGGATCGTCAGGAACGCGGTGGGGCGGGTGCGGTACATGCCGGCCTCGAGCAGCCGCCGCGAGAGCCGCACCTCGTAGTCCGACGGGCTCAGCCGGCGCGCGACCGCGGCCGCGCGCATCTCCACGGAGCCGGCCGTCTGGGCGGCCGCCGCCTGGGCCGGCGCCAGCTCGGACCCGAAGTAGCCGTACCGGCTGACGTTGGCGAGGACGAGGCTCGACCGGCGGCCGAGCCGCATTGCGCGCGCGGCTGCGAGCACGCTTCCGGCGATGAGCGCCCCCAGGGCGGCGATTAGGGCGAGCTGCACGTCACACCTCGATTTCGACGATCTTCTTCAGCCAGAGCGAGCCGATGACGATCAGCACCGCCGCGATGGCGATCATGAGCCGTCCGGCCGGGTCGGCCAGGAACTGGAGCACGTACTGGGGCGAGAGCAGGAACACGACGCCGCCGATCCCGAACGGCGCGGCGACGAGGATCCAGCGCGTCATCCGCCCCTGTGCCGTCAGCGTCTGGATCTGCGCGCGCAGCCGGTGCCGCTGGCGGACGGTGTCGGCCACGATGTCGAACATCTCGGCCATGTTGCCCCCGACCTGGTGCTGCACCCGCACGACGAGCGCGATCCACTGCAGGTCACGGTTGCCGACCCGCTCGCACATGTTGTCGAGGGCGTCCTCGACCGAGATGCCGACCCGTGTCTGGTGGACGAGCTCGTTCCACTCCGCGGCGGTGCGCTCGTCCGCCTCCTCGGCGACGTGGGCGACGGCCTGGAGCAGCGAGTGGCCCGCCCGGAGCGAGGACGAGAGGACGACCAGGTGGTCGGCGAGGGCCTCGTCGAAGTGCCGGTACCAGGCCGAGGCGCGGCGGGTGACGAAGATCCACGCCCCCAGCGCGCCGAGCAGCGGGCCGGCGACGACGACGTAGGGGACGCCGGTCACCGCCGCGGCCACCCCTGCCGCGACGGTGCCGACGGTGACGGCGACGAGCAGCACCCGCGTGGGCGACTTCCCGATCTCGCCGCGCTCGACGTCGGCGCCGAACCGCTGCCACACGTGACGCGACCCAGGTCGGGCGGTTCGCCGCGGCCGCTCGATCATCTCGATCGCCACGGGCGTCCGCCCGCCCTGGGGAGCGCCCCACGCGCGCAGCTGGGCCGATGCGCGCCGCGGCTTCGGCCTCAGGGCGGCGTAGGCGGCGAGCAGGATCGCGAGGCCGACGACGGCCGCGACCGCCGCTACCGCCGTCCGCGTCGCCCACCAGCCGTGCGCCTCGGGGGCGGCGACCCGCCTGAGCGAGGGGATGACATATCCGGTTGTGACGGACGATCCCGCGGCAGCCACCCGGACACGCACCTCGTGGCCGGTGCCGCGCATCTGGGACGCGTAGGTGAGCACGTACTGGTGGCTCAGGCGAGCCGCGAGGCCGGCGTAGACGCCGTGCAGCTGGTCGAGCGACGAGACCTGGATGAACTCGCCGCCGGTGGCCGAGGCCAGGTGGCGCAGCGTCGCGGTCGCTGGCGCGCCGGGCAGGCCGACCGCGTCCACGTGGGCGTGGTACCGCTCGGCGGCGGCGATCGCCTCGTCGAGCGTTCCGGCCGAGCTCGTGTCCATCCCGTCGGTCAGGAGCACGATCACCCGGGCCGCGCCGGCGCGCGAGCCGAGCTGCTGGGCAGCCGTGGTCACGGTGTCCCAGATGGCGGTGCCCGCCGACGTCTTGACGCCGGCCAGGGCAGCCATCGAGGCGCCGGGGTCGGCCGTCCACGGGTGCAGCGTCTCCGGCTGAGCGGCGAACCCGATCAGCTCGACCTCCGAGCGGTCCGGCTTCGCGGCGATCAGCGTCTGGGCCGCGTCGAGCGCATCGCGCAGCTTCGCGCCGCGCATGCTGTCCGAGGTGTCGAGCGCGACGACGACGCTCACCGGCACCCGGCTGCGCGAGACCGGCGCGAGGTGCGGGATCACGGGGACGCCGTTCTCGGTCACCGAGACCTGGTAGGGCTGCACGCCCGCCGGAAGCGTTACCAGCAGGCGCCGCTCGGGGAAGCGGGCCTGCTGGTCCATGCTCGCGCCGATGGGCGCGGTGGCTGCCGTCGCGGCAGCCGTCGCCGAGGCGAGCATGGCGGCCGCCAGCGCAACTGCGAGGAGCAGCCGGCGTCTCACAGCGAGAAGAGGTCGGAGGGAAGCTCGAGCCCGCGGCGATGGAACTCCTCGCGGAACGTCGGGTGCAGGCCGGTCGGCTCGAGCGCGCCGACCAGCGACCCGTTCGAGCTCGTGCCGTGCACCTTGAAGGCGAACAGGTCCTGGAGGGTGACCTGATCGCCCTCCATCCGCTGCACCTCGGTGATGCGGACCACCTTGCGGGAGCCGTCGTGGAGCCGCTCGACGTGCACGATCAGGTGCAGCGCCGAGGCCACCTGCTCGCGGATGGCGCGGACGGGCAGGTCGAAGCCGGCCATCAGCACCATCGTCTCCATGCGGGATACGGCGTCGCGAGGCGAGTTGCAGTGCACCGTCGAGAGCGAGCCGTCGTGGCCCGTGTTCATCGCCTGGAGCATGTCGAGCGCCTCTGAGCCGCGTACCTCGCCGATCACGATGCGATCGGGGCGCATGCGCAGGGCGTTCTTGAGCAGGTCGCGGATCGTGACCTGGCCCTGGCCCTCGATGTTCGCCGGCTTCGACTCGAGCCGCAGCCAGTGGCGCTGGTCGAGCTTGAGCTCGGCCGCGTCCTCGATGGTGACGATGCGCTCCTCCTCGGGGATGAACGCGGAGAGGACGTTCAGCAGGGTGGTCTTCCCCGAGCCGGTGCCGCCGGTGACGAGGATGTTCAGCCGGGCGGCGACGCACAGGCCGAGGAAGGCGCCCATCTCGGCGGTGAGCGTGCCGAGGCCGGTCATGTCGGTCATCGACAGCCGCCGCTGGGCGAACTTGCGGATCGTCATCGCCGGGCCGTTCAGGCTGAGCGGCGGGATGATCGCGTTCACGCGCGAGCCGTCTGGCAGGCGGGCGTCCACCATGGCCGACGACTCGTCGATCCGGCGCCCGACCTGGGCGACGATCTTGTCGAGGATCCGGCGCAGGTGAGCGTCGTCGGCGAAGCGGGCGTCGGTCGGGAAGATCCGGCCGCCGCGCTCGATGAAGATCTCGCGGTGGTTGTTCACCATGATCTCGGTGACGGTCTCGTCCTTGAGGAACCGCTCGAGCGGGCCGTAGCCCGTGACCTCATCGGAGATCTGACGGGCGAGCAGCTCGCGGTCGGCACGGGAGAGCGGCGCCTCCTCGGCGGCCAGGGCCGCCTCGACGATGCCGCGCAGGCGCCGGTTGAGGGCCGCCTCGTCGATGTCGCCCGAGAGCATTGCCGCCCCCAGGCTCTCGATGACGACCTGGTGGACGCGGCTGCGCACGTCGGCGAACTGGTCTTCGGTGTTCGGATCGGCGCCGCCGTTCTGGAGGCGGTCGGTGAGCGAGGACACGTCAGGCCTCCTTCGGGGTCAGTATGCGGGCGGCGACCCGGTCGCCGATGGCGCGGAACGAGCGGGCCGGGCTCGACTTGGGCTGCATGCAGATGATCGGGCGGGCGGCGTTCACGCTCTGTGGGACGCCCCGGTCGGACGGCACCGCCACCTCGGGCGCGCGCCCGATCACCTTGGTGACGTCGGCGACCAGCAGGCCGACCTTGGTGTTCGCCCGGTTCAGCACCGGCAGGATCCGGGCCGCGGGCACGTCCATCATCTGGAGCGTCTCCATCCCGACCTTCATGTTCTTCAGGCCGGGCAGGTCGAACGAGCCGAGCATGACGATCAGGTCGGCCTGGTCGACCGCCGCGATGACGCCGGACGTGAACGCGGGCGGCGTGTCGACGATGACGACGTCGTAGGTCGTGCGGGCGAGGTCGAGGATGGCCGTGATGTGCTCCGCCGTGACGGCGTCGGCCTGGTCGGGCCGCACCGGCGCGAGCAGGACGTTCACGCCGTCCCGGGAGCGGCCGGTGAAGCCGCGCAGGCGCTCGGCGTCCATCGTGCCCCCGGCGGTGGCCAGGTCGTAGATGGTGTGCTCCGGCTCGACGCCGAGGACGACGCCGACGTCGCCGAACTGGAGGTCGAGGTCGACCAGCAGCGTCTCGCGGCCGCGGGTCGCGAGGTCGGCAGCGAGGTTGGTGGCGATCGTCGTCTTGCCGGTGCCGCCCTTCGGGCCGAGCACGGCGACGAGCGGCGAGCGGGCGGCGTCGCTCGGACGCGTCGCCGCCGCCGCCGACACCCGGGCCATGGCCTTGTGGATGGCGGTCGCGACGGCGGCCGCCTCGGCGGGCAGGATGACGATCTCGTCCGCGCCGGCCTTGAGGGCTTCGGCCAGCTGGCCGTTCTGCGGGCCGGGCACGGCGACGATCAGCGCCATCGCCGGGCGGGACGAGCGGCTCGTGCGCAGCAGGTCGTAGGTGTCCTCGAGGCGCGGTGTGAAGAGCAGCAGCGCCTCGCTGTTGTCGCGCTCTGCGGTCATGAGCGCCCGGTCGAAGTCGGTCATACCCGAGGCGATCAGCAGGCCGTCGTCCCCGTTGGGCATGGCGCCGTCGAGCATGGAGCCGGGGAAGCTCCCGTGCGCGGCGATGCTCAGGCGGGCGTGGTTCATCGGTTGGCTCCCGTCAGGCGCAGCACGTTCTGGCGGGCCGAGGGGACGCCGCGGAGCACCGAGTCGACGTCGACGACGTTCTTGCCGACGTTGGCGGCGGAGCCCGGCGGGCGCAGGGCGAACCAGATGTCGCCCTTGTCCTGGGCGAACAGGACGTGGTTCACGTCGGTCGTGTCGATCGCGAGCGTCAGCACCTCGCTCGACGACGAGCTCGACGCGCTCACGCCGGTGCTCGAGTTGACGGCCGGCGCGGCCAGGACGAGGGCGTTGGAGACGATCGTGCGGGTCAGCGCGATCGGCTGGCCGCCGGTCAGCGGCAGGCCGTCCGGGCCGAGCGGCACGACGTTGAACGAGGCCACGACGTCCACGTGGTCGCCCGCCTGCACCTGGCCGATCAGGCCGCTGGCCGGCTCGACCGGGAACGAGATCGCGCGCTGGTTCGGCTTGAGCTTCACCGCCACGTTCGTGGTGCTCGACTTCTCGAACTGGTTCGTCGTCAGCTGCTCGCCCGGGTAGATGTCGGACTTGGCGACGAGCCCCTTCAGCTGGCTCGGGTTCGTCACCGCGCCGTCGACGCGGGAGTCGGCCGGCACCGTCTGGGTGCGGAACATCGAGCCGTCGACGACCTGAGTGCCGGGCGTGAACTGGTCGATCTGGCGCGTCGCGACGAGCACGGGCACCTGGTTGCCGGAGTCCTTGACGGAGCTTCGGTAGTTGCCGGCGTAGATCACGACCACCGCCACCGCCACGGCGGCGAGCAGGAGGGCGACGACGATCGCGCCGGCGCGGGTGGAGAAAACACGGGATAGCACTGAAGGTCCTCCTACGTGGGGGTCAGCCGTTCCAGGGCATGAGCGCGACGCTCGCGAGGCAGATGCCCTGGGGGTCCTGGCAGTTGGTCGTGTACTGGTTGATGGCGACGGGCCGGTCGGAGAAGATGCCGCGCACCTCGCCCGCCTTGAGGGAGCTCGAGAAGTTCTTGGATCCGCCGTAGTCGGTGACGTAGAAGCTCCCGAAGCCGATCACCTTCGTGGTGCAGGTGCCGTTGCAGTTCGAGAACGTCAGCGGCGGGACGAGGATCAGGCTCATCCAGCGCGGGTCTCCCGGGGGCGGGGGGTTCGAGACCGACGTCCACGCGTTCGGCGACGAGCCGATGCGGGCGTCGAGGCCGTTTGCGACCTGGCCGGCGAAGTTGCCCGTCTGGGTCTGCACGGTGTCGCCGATCGAGTACGGCGTGCAGGCGCCGTACTGCACCTCCTCGGCGGTGTTCGGGGTGCCGCTCGTGTCGCCGTGGCAGGCGCCGGAGCCCTGGGTGGTGTCGAGGTCGAGGCCCTGGAAGTTGCCCGAGTTGCCCTGGGCGCCGCCGCCGCCGAGCTTGAGCGTCACGAGCTGGCCCTTCACGAGCACCTGGAACGCGACGTTGAACGTCACGAGCCGCCCCGGGCTATTGGCCGCGAGTGACGGGTCGACGTAGTGGCTGCTCTCCGTCCACTGCTGGAGGATGTCGCCGTCGTCGCGGGCGTAGGCGGCCTGCGCGGTGACGGGGCCGTAGGTCTTGTTGGCGCGCTTGACCTGCACCTGGATCGCCTGGCCGGCGCTCGACTCGTTGGTGTCCGACGTCCAGCTCGACTGCGCCGTCCAGATACCGTCGGCATTCGTGCCCGAAAGGAGGGTCGCGTTCTTTGACGAGCCGTCGTAGAGGAGCGTGACCTTGTCGCCGTTCTGGACACCGGTCAGGTGCGCCAGCACGTTGAACGTCTTCGGGGTCGCGGTCGACGTGTAATAGAGGTTCGGGTCGTTCTGCGGCGAGAGCGTGACGTCCTTGACCGTGATCCCGCTCGCGCCCAGCTGCTGGTCGGAGCCGACGTAGCCGATGTTGTTCCATGTGGTCGTGGTGCCGCTCGTGTCGACGACCGTCACCGACACGCTCGAGCCGCCGGCGGGGAGGCTGTTCAGGTAGCCGGCGCCGCACCAGTACGGGTAGCCCTCGGTCGTGTTGGGCAGGCAGCCGCTCGAGCCGGCGGAGATCTGCTGGCCGGTCGCGTCGATGGTGAAGGTCACCGTCTGCGGCCGGAGGTCCTCGACGCCGAACGGCAGCAAGCCGGTCGAGCGGTTCAGGTAGACGACGCGGGCGCGGGCCTGGGCGGAGAGGTCCGTGTTGATGAACCCGAGCACCTTGCCGAAGGCGTAGGGCACGTTCGACTCGACCGGCTGGACGCGCACCGAGCCCCCGAGGATCTGGCAGTAGCTCGTGTCGAGGTTGCCGTTCACGACCAGGTTCTGCGGCGCCGTGAGGGTCGTGTTCTGGCGGGCGTAGTAGTCGGCCTGCGAGCAGGTGCTGGCGCCGCTCGAGAACGGCGGAAGCTGCATGGCGCCGGCGAGCGCGGCCGCGTCGGCGGCCGTCTGCAGCTGGCGGCGGTGGGCGCGGAAGTCGCCCAGGTCGATCGCGAGCGCCGCGATGGCGAGCAGCACGAGCAGGAAGACGGCGACGAGCACGAGCACCGCGCCCTCGTCCCCTCGAGCGCGGCGCATCAGCAGTACCCGATCGGCTGCGCGTCCAGGCTCATGGACGCGTTCGACGAGAGGTCGACCGTCGTCCCGATGATGCTCGAGACGATCGGGATGGTCACCTGGTGCTGGTAGGTGACGTGGGCGGTGATGGTGTCGCCCACGTTGAACTGCCCGGACGGGTTGCCGCTGCTCGGGTTCGTGGTGCACGTGAACGTCAGCACGGCCCCGGACGGCGCGTCGCTCGGAAGCGTCTTGCCGCCCAGGTCGTCGACGGCGGCGAGGCGGACGGCCTCGCGGGCGTCGTGGATGACCGTGGTCTTCTGGTACATGATCATCCCGAACTCGACGATCCCGAACAGGACGATCAGGAGCGGGGTGAGGACGAGCACGAACTCCACGATGCTCTGCCCGTGCTCGCCTCCCCGGCGTCTGGTCGAGCGGGCGGTTGCCCCCGCTCGGTCTACATCGACGCGATGACGTTCTTCAGGGTGTTCTGAATGGCCGTGCTCAGGGCGGTCAGCACCAGAACGACGCCGATCGTGATCACTCCCAGGACGACTGCGTACTCGGCCATCGTCTGGCCGGACTCGTCGCGGATGCGCTCCAGCATGTAGCTCCCCTCCTTTCATCTGCTCGGTGACGTCAGCCGACGAGGTGCCGGCGACAGCGTGGGTCCGGGTCACGAGGGCACCGCCTCGCGTGTGCCGCGGACAAGATCGATCAGGGTGCCGATGCCGACGGTGGTGAGCGGGCGCGACGAGAGCGTGCGCATCTCGTCGAGCCAGCCGGAGCCGGCGTCCGAGAAGAACACGATCGTCGCCTCGCTGCCGCTGAACCGGGTCAGGATCAGCGGCCGCACGACGCTCACCGCCAGGTACGTGACGTCGACGACGACCACGTCGGGGTAGAACGACTCGCAGGCGAGATCGAACTCCTCGCCCGGGAACGCGACCGACCGCACCTCGGCGATGTCGGCGAGCTCCGGGGCGATCGCGGCGCGCGCGAGCGGTGCGAGCCCGACGAGCAGCACGCGGCGGTGCAGGGGCTCGGACGTCGGCGGTCGGAACGGCATGTACCGAGCGTCCGTCCCAGCCGCCGCCCGCGAATCGGGCAGATGGACGATCTTTGTGGGTGAGAAACGCTCACCCACCCCCCGGCGAGCGGTCTGGCTAGACGGCCTGAGCTGCCAGCAGCTCGTGGTAGCGCGCGACCGCGCCGCCGCGGGTGGGCGTGCCGAGCTTCGCCAGGATGTGGGAGACGTGGCTGCGCACGGTCTCGACCGAGATCGAGAGCTCCGCCGCGACCGCCCGGTTCGTGTTCCCCCGGGCAACGGACTCGAGCACGGCCAGCTCCCGCCTTGTCAGGCGCTGCTCCGACGGCATGAGCGCCGCCAGCGGCGTCGCCGCGGAGTGGGCGCGGACGTAGTCGACGAGCAGGGCGGTGATCGACCGCGGCACCGACGTCTCGCCGCGTGCCGCGGCAGCCACGGCCCGGCCCCAGGCCGCGGCGGGCATCTCCTTCGTCAGGTAGCCGGCCGCGCCGGCGCGCAGGGCTGCAAACACCGTGTCGGGGTCCGCCTGCGTGCCCATCGCGACCGGATGCCCGCCCGACTCGCGCACCGCCGCGATGATCGCGAGGGCGGCCGCCGGGCCCGGCGGCAGGCCGACGTCGACGAGGACGACGTCGTAGCGCCGCGCTGCGAGCGCGGCAAGGCCCGTCGCCTCGTCATGCGCCTCGCCGGTGACGATGACGCCGTGCGACTCGAGCGCCAGGCGCGCGCCCAGGCGCGAGATCTCGCCGGCGTCGAAGACGGCGACCTCGATAGGGCAGGCGGGGGCGCGGGGGTCGGGCAATGGGGTGCTCGCGATAGGAGGGCGGAGACAACGCAATTGACAGTCAAGCCGTGCGCCAATTGCGCGCTCTTGTCGATTGTGCTCTTTGCTATGAGCACGCGAACGCCCGATTCCCTGCGATCCGGGGATGCAGGACCACCCATTCGGGTGGGGTCAGACCCCGAACGGAAGCGCAACGGAACTGTCACGCCAACCGTTCGGGGTCAGACCCCGATTCTCAGGCAGCCAGCCGCTCCTCGACCTCGGGCCAGACGCGCGCCTCGGGCTCGTCTCCGGTGATGACGGCCCAGCCCGTGAAGGCGCCGAGCAGCGCCCCGATGCCGGCGAGGGTGACGATGCTGATGACGAGGGCTGCCGTGGGGAGCACCGTCGCCCAGTAGATGCTGGGGACGTTGATCGCCAGGGCGCCCGCGATGGTGGTTCGAGTGATGGTCACGCGGTTCACCTCCTTGAAGGCAGAACCCGCGTGGTGCCCGCCTCGGTGTCACCCCAAACCTGGGATGCCGGCGGCGCAGGAACGCGGCGGCCGGGTGCAGTGGGTGAAACGCAGTGGGCTCGCGTGAGTGCCCCGACCGCCGCGCCCCGCCCCTACCCGGGCGCGCGCACGCACAAACATCCGTCCGAAAGCGGCCGGAACCGGTAGTCTCTTTGCATGGACGTTCATGCAAGGCGCGGGGTCCTGCAGCGGCTCGAGGTCGACGACGCGGGCCGTTTCAACGTGCACAACGCCGCCCGCTTCGCCCGCCGCCTGTGTGTGTGCCCGGTCTGCACGCGTCCCGAGCCCCGCATCTACCGCTCGTCGCTGCGATCGGTGACGCTCCAGTGCAGCCGCTGCGGCCTCCAGTGGACGATGACCTGGTACATGCTCGCCCGCGCCTTCGAGCGCGAGGTGGCGCCGAAGCTGAGCGTCGACGCGGCCGCCGTCACGACGGCCGTCCTGAACGTGCTCGGCGAGCACGAGTCGCGGGGGCGCAAACCCGCCCCGCGGTCGCCCCGTTGACAACCCTCGCGGCGGCTGTAGCTTGGAAATGTCTGGAGGGTGGAGGTTTTGGCTGGCATGCCTCGGCGCGGCCTGGTTACGGTCATCGTGGGTTCGGCACTCCTGTGGCTCGGCATGGGGGGCGTCGCCGCGGCCCAGAGCCCCCAGGCTCGCCTGACGGCGCGAGTGGCCCACGTCGGGGTCGTGGTGACGAGGGGCGAGGTCTTCGTCAGCTGGCACCGGCTCGCCGGGCCCGGCAAGGTCGTCGTCCGCCGCGGCCGGCCCGACTGCCCGCAGACGACCGCCGACGGCGTCGCTGCCGGCGAGGTCTCGCGCCTGCACGTGATCGACCTCTCGGTGAAGCCCGGCGCCGCGTACTGCTACAGCGTCTTCCTGCGCGACCCGTCCGGCGTCGCCACTCGCGAGGCCGTCACCGGCATCGTGAACGTGCCCGACGCGGGCAACGTTCCGCCGGCCCAGGCGCCGCCTCCGCTGGCCGCGCCCACGATCGCGCACACGAAGCTCGATCCCGTCCTCGTCCGCCGCGCCGAGATCGGCGGGATCGCGGCGGTGACCGTCGCGCTCCTCGCGCTCGTCCTGCTGGCCGCCGGCCGCCGCGTCGCCCACGGGCGGATGGTGCTGCGGCCGACGGCGCGCGAGTCGATCGTCGGCCGCAACTCGGGCGCCCTCGTCGTCCCCGCCATGATCCTGCTCGGCTGGATCGGCGTCGTCATCGGGTTCGTGGTGCTGCGATGAGCGACGGCCGCATGTCTCGTGGGCGGCTGCTGCGCCGCGCCGGCCTCACCGCCGGCGCCTTCGCCGCCGCCCCGCTCCTGGCAGCGTGCGGGGAGGTGACCACGCGCTCCCCCGCGCCGGTCGGCAGCACCGAGTGGTGGGGCGGCCAGCACGACACCGGCCGGCTGGTGTTCGCGAACTGGCCGCTCTACATCGACTACACGAACTGGCTGAAGGACCGCCCGAGCCTGAACGGGTTCTCGCGCCACACCGGCATCGAGGTCACCTACGACGAGGTCATCGAGGGCAACGAGCCGTTCTTCCAGAAGATCGCGCCGCGGCTCCAGGCCGGGCAGCCGCTCGGCTACGACCTGATCGTGCTCACGAACGGCTGGCAGACGAGCCAGCTGATCGGCAACGGCTGGCTCACGCCGCTCGACCACTCGATGCTCCCGAACTTCGCCACGTACGCGGCCTCGATCGCGAAGAGCCCGAACTACGACCCGGGCAACCGCTACACGATCCCGTGGCAGTCGGGCTTCACCGGGATCGCCTACAACGCGAACCGGGTCGACGGCGAGATCACGAGCATCAAGGACCTGTGGAACCCCAAGTACCGGGGCCGGATCGGGATGATGAACGACAACACCGACCTCGGCTCCGCCGGCCTGCTCTACCTGGGCGTCGACCCCGCCACCTCGACCACCGCCGACTGGGAGCGGGCGGCCGGGGTCTTACGCAAGCAGCGCGGGCTCGTCCGCGGCTACTACGACCAGGGCTACATCAACGTGCTCGAGCGCGGCGACACCTGGATCAGCCAGGCCTGGTCGGGCGACATCTTCCAGGCCAACGCCTCCGGCCACCCCGAGCTCAGGTTCGTGGTGCCCGACGAAGGCGTCATGCACTGGACGGACAACATGATGATCCCCATGCACGCGCGCAATCCGCTGAGCGCCATGGCGTGGATGAATTACTACTACCAGCCGCGTGTGGCGGCGATGGTGGCCGACTGGGTCGAGTACATCACCCCCGTGCCGGACGCCCAGGCGATCCTCGAGAAGTCCGATCCCGCCGTCGGCCGCAGCTCGCTCGTCTTCCCGACGCCGGCGATGTCGGCCCGCGCGCGCAACTACCCGACGTTCTCGACCCGGGCGCTCTTCGAGGCCTGGAACGGGAACTTCGACCCGATCATCAAGTCCTGACGCGGCTGGGCCGGGTGCCACGGCGAGACGGACGCGTCTCGACTAGGCTGACTCCCCCGTGAGCCTGGCCGATCCGCATCCCCGCCAGAGCCCGAACCGGACGTTCGCCGTGCTCGGCACGGGCGCGATGGCCTACGTCCTGCTCCAGTCGCTCGTCGTTCCGGCGCTCCCGGACCTGCAGGCAGCGCTGCACACGTCGCAGAGCACGGTCTCGTGGATCTTCACCGCCTACCTCCTGAGCGCGTCGGTGGCGACGCCGGTGCTGGGCCGGCTCGGCGACATGTTCGGGAAGGAGCGGATGCTCGTCGTCGTGCTGGCGGCGCTCTCCGCCGGGTCGCTGGTTGCCGCGCTCACGAGCTCGATCGGCGTGATGATCGCCGCCCGCGTGCTCCAGGGCCTCGGTGGCGCCGTCTTCCCGCTCGCCTTCGGGATCATCCGCGACGAGTTCCCGCGCGAGCGGGTGCCCGGCGCGATCGGCGGCATCTCCACCCTGCTCGGCGTCGGCTCCGGCCTCGGCATCGTGCTCGCCGGGCCGATCGTCGACCACCTCAGCTACCACTGGCTGTTCTGGATCCCGCTCGTCATGACCGCGATCGCGACGATCGCGACCTTCCTGTTCGTGCCCGAGTCGCCCGTGAAGACCCCCGGGACGGTGAACTTCCTCGCCGCCGGGCTCCTGTCCGGCTGGCTGATCGCCCTGCTGCTCGGGGTGAGCGAGGGGTCCGACTGGGGCTGGACGTCGGCGCGGGTGATCGGGCTCTTCATCGCGGCCGTCATCCTGTTCGCGGCGTGGGTGGCCGTCGAGCTGCGGGCGCGGGAGCCGCTCGTCGACGTCCGCCTGATGCGCACGCCCGTCGTCTGGTGGACGAACGTCTCCGCGTTCCTGTTCGGCTTCGGGATGTACTCGATGATGGTCGTCCTGCCCGAGTTCATGGAGGCGCCGAAGGCGGCCGGTTACGGCTTCGCCGCCTCGATCACCGGCGCCGGCCTGGCCCTGCTGCCGGCGACGGCGGCGATGATCGTCGTCGGGATGTCGATCGGCCGGATCACGGCCGCGGTCGGGTCGAAGCTGCCGCTGATCGCAGGCGGCCTGACCGGCGGCCTCGCGTTCGTGTTCCTCGCGATCGCGCACGACCATGAGTGGCAGGTGTACGTGTGCATGGCGTTCGCGGGCGCAGGCATGGGCCTCGCGTTCTCGGCGATGACGAACCTGATCGTCGACGCGGTGCCGAGCACGCACACCGGCGTCGCCACCGGCATGAACGCGAACATCCGCACGGTTGGCGGCGCGATCGGGAGCCAGGTGGTGACGAGCGTGATCGTGGCCGGGGTGGCCGCAGGCACGCTGCCGCACGAGCGCGGCTACGTCCTCAGCTTTCTCGTGCTCGCGGCCGGGATGATCGCGGCGGCCGTCGCGGCGATGTTCGTCCCGAGCATCCACCGCCGGGTCGGCGTGCCCGCGGCGCCCGAGCCGGCCCCGCCGGTCGCCGAGCGCGTCTAGCCCGCAGCCTCCTGCGGCTCGCGGTGGAGCGACACCCCGAGCATGACGAGGCCGATGCCGGCCAGGTCGAGCGCCGTCGGGATCTGGCGGAGCACGACGACGCCGAGGACGACGGCGCACGCCGGCAGCAGCGAGACGAAGAGCGCGTAGGTGGCCCGGGCGAGCCGTGCCATCGCCAGCTGGTCGCACACGTAGGGGATGACCGACGAGGAGACGCCGACCCCGATCCCGGCCAGCACCGCGACCGGGTCGGTGAGCGCGTGCGCGGCATCGGCGAACCCGATCGGGAACACGAAGACGAGCGCGCACAGCATGGCCGCGGCCAGCCCGTCGATGCCTCCGAGCGCCGGTGCTTGGGCGACACGGTGGGCGAGCACGATGTAGGCGGTGAAGAGCGCGGCGTTCGCAAGCGCGAAGCCGACGCCGGTCGCGCCGCGGGCGATCTGGACGTGGGTCAGCAGATACACGCCGGCCGTCGCCGCGGCGACGGCGAGCCAGTTTCGGCCGGTGCGCGCGCCGGCGAGGGCGAGCGCGACCGGCCCGAGGAACTCGACGGCGGCGACCGTCGCGAGCGGCAGGCGGTCGATGGCGAGGTAGAAGCAGGCGTTCATGCAGGCGAAGACGGCGCCGAGGCCGGCGACCAGCAGGCGGGTTCTCGCGTCGACCTCGCGCAGGCGCCGCCAGGGCCGCCGCCACGCGGCGAGGACGAGGGCGGCCGAGGCGATGCGCATCCAGGCGACGCCGAGCACGTCGACGCGGGCGAAGAGCAGCACGGCGAACGACGGGCCCAGGTAGTGGAAGACGGCGCTTCCGGCGAAGTACGCCTGCGGCGGCACGGCTCGGGCCCCGAGACGCCGCGGCGTGATGGCGAACATGAGTTCAGGGTAGGTCGGGCGCGGGGATCGCGACATACACGATCGACGGTATGTCGCTACGGTTTATGTCATGAAGGAAGCCGTGTCCCCGACTCGACCGACGGATCCGCGTCTCATCGACGGGATCGACCGTCGAATCCTTTCCGAGCTCTCCGCCGACGGCCGGATGTCGCTCGCCGAGCTCGGCCGGCGGGTGAGCCTCTCGCCGCCGGCCGTGGCCGAACGGGTGGGCCGGCTCGAGCGCTCCGGGGTCATCACGGGCTACCACACCGCCATCGACCCGCGGGCGCTCGGCTACCAGCTGACGGCCATCGTGCGCGTCAAGCCGGCGGCCCGCCAGCTGCCGCGCATCGCCGAGCTCGCCGAGGAGATCCCCGAGATCAGCGAGTGCCTGCGCATCACGGGCGAGGACTGCTTCTTCCTCAAGGTGCACCTGCGCTCGATCGAGGAGCTGAGCCCGCTGCTCGACCGCTTCCTGCGCTACGGCTCGACCACGACGTCGATCGTGAACGGCGCGCCCATCCCGGGCCGCCAGCCGCCAATCATCTAGCGGCCGGTCGCGGGGACCGGGCGGGTGCTCCCCGGCGGCTCTGCCCGAAGCGCTGAGAGCGCGACGGCGGACGCCGCCAGCGCGACGACCGCGGCGACGACGTAGGCCGGGTGGATCGCGTCGGTGTAGGCGAGCGCGTAGGACTCGTGCGCCTGAAGACCGGGCATGCGCCCGTTCACGACCGAGCCGAGCACCGCGATTCCCATGACGAGCCCGACGTTCCGGGCCGAGCTCGCCATCGCGGCGGCGACGCCGGCCTGCTGACGCGGCAGCGTGGCGACGGCGACGGTGCTCACCGGCGCGTTGATGAACCCGTAGCCGATGCCGACCAGGAGCGCCGGGACGAGGATCTGCCACAGTGGCGCGTCGGACTCGGGCAGCGCCAGCAGCAGGGTGCCGACGGCGAGAATGAACGTGCCGGCGAAGAGCACGCCGCGGGCGCCGCGGGTCGCGACGAGCCGGCCCGAGATCGGCCCGCCGGCGAGCACGGGCAGCGCGCCCGGGAGCATGACGACGCCCGCCTCGAGCGGGCTCAGGCCGCGCACCTGCTGGAGGTAGAGGGCCGTGAAGTAGACGAAGCCGGAGTAGGCGAAGAACGCCGCCACCGTGATGAAGATCGCCCCGGAGAACTGCCGGTCGTGGAAGACGCGCAGGTCGACCAGCGGCTCGTGCACGCGCAGCTCGACGGCCGCGAAGGCGGCGGCGAGGACGACGTCGGCGGCCAGGACGAGCACGATCCGGGGCGACGTCCAGCCGTAGCGCGGCGCCTCGATCAGGGCGTACGTGAGGCTCGCGAGCAGGACGATCGCGAGCAGCTGGCCGCGGATGTCGAGGCCGCGCCGCACGTCGCTTCGCGACCTCGGCACGACCCGGTAGGCGATCGCGAGCGCGACCAGGCCGGCCGCCGCGTTCACGATGAAGACGGCCCGCCAGCCCCACCAGTCCGAGACGGCCCCGCCGACGATCGGCCCGGCGCCGAGGCCGAGGCCCGAGGAGACGCCCCAGATCCCGATCGCCCGGGCCCGCTCGCGCGGGTCCTGGTAGAGGTTCGCGACGATCGAGAGGCTGGTCGGCGTGAGCGCCGTTCCGCCCACCGCCTGGATGACGCGGAAGAGGATCAGCCAGCCGGCGCCCGGGGCCGCCGCGCACAGCAATGCGCCGCCGGAGAAGATCGTGTAGCCGGTCAGGAGC
Organism: Gaiellales bacterium; assembly: GCA_036273515.1. GTDB lineage: Bacteria > Actinomycetota > Thermoleophilia > Gaiellales > JAICJC01 > JAICJC01. The sequence continues at coordinate 89,711 of DASUHM010000007.1, read as the reverse complement.
GCCCGCTTGCGGCCGAACCGGTCGGCGAAGAACCCCGCGGAGAGGAGCAGGCTGGCGCCGACCAGGTTGTACGCGTCGATGACCCACTCGAGCTCGTCCGGCCGGGCGTTCAGGGACTGTTGGATGTCGGGCAGCGCGACCGTTACGACGGTGACGTTGAGGGTCACCAGGAACACGCCCATGGTCAGCGCGAGCAGCGTGACGAGCGGCGGTGGCGGCGGGTATTCGGCGCCGGTCGCAGACGGGCTGGCGGCCATGCGGAATACATACCCGCCGCCTCTCGAGCCGGGCGGCACGCAGGGCTGTGCTATCTCCGCTCGAACCGCTCGAACCGCACGGCGAGCAAGTCGCGGTCCGGACGGCTTCGGCTCGCGCCAGGGAGCACGATGGACACTCCCTGGGCCGCCTTCAAGAGATCGAGCATCGGCCCGTCGTCCTCATCGAGGAGTCGCGGCGCGACGTGGACGCGGTAGTCGGGCGAGATGCCCACGAGGTCATGGTCGTACGCGCGGTGATGGATCGTGCACAGCGCAAGGCCGTTGCGAACCTCGGCGACCCCTTCCGCTTCAACGTCGGGAACGATGTGCGACGCGTCGAGGAGGCGGTTTTCCCGCAATCGGCAGATCGTGCATCGGTCTCGGTAGGCGGTGAGGACGAGGCCCCGAAACCGGGCTTGGTGGAGCCGGGAGCGGACCTCACGCACCACGTAGCGCCTCTCGACGCCATCGACGATCGGGCCGCTGGACCCAACCGTAGTTGTCGTGCCAGGGCTGAGGAAGACCCGGCGCCCGACCGGGTCGTCCGCATGAACATAACAGGGATAGATCGGTTGATACGCGCCTGGACGGGTGCCGTAGAAATAGACGATCGGCACCTGTAGGGCGGCGGCCTCCCGCAGCGCGCGGTTGTCCGGCTGCGCCGGGTCGCCTTCACGATAGGCGTAGGCGAATCCCTCATCGGTGTCGCCATCGCCGTACGGGTTCTTGGCAGATGTCATCACGCTGAGCGCCGCCGGCCCGCGCTGCTGCCGCGCCCGGTGGATGCCCTTCTGCGGGTTCATGAAGGCGATGTCCCGACCGTCGAAGACGAATTTCTGGTCGATCGCACCGCGGTACGGCAGCTCGTCGCCCAGCTTCGCTCGCAGCGCGTCCAAGGCCAGGAAACACGCGGCGCGCAGGAGGTCATCGCGATCCACGCGGCGATCGTACTCCGTCCTCCGCTGTGAATACCGGGTGCCAGGCACCGGCTATTCGGGGCGGTAAGATCGGCTCATGCATTCCTCCTACGCGCTCGCATCCGAAGACTTCTCCGTCGAGCGGAACGGCGCCTCGGAGCCGCTCTCCGCGCTGTGGCCGAACGGATGGCAGCCCGACGACCGGCTGGGCGTCCTGCTCGCGAACCCGATGGACGCGGTCGGCTGCACGAACCTGATCTGCGGCACGATCACGCTCTTCTACGACCACCTCCGCGCGACCCGCGGCACGGGCAACTTCTTCCGCTACTCCGACGTGTACCTGTTCGGCGTCGGCTGCGAGCCGGGCGACTTCAACCAGCTCGACGTGTGGCCGCTGCACAAGTTCGTCTCGATCCTGCAGCCGACCGCCGAGGCCGTCATCGAGGCCGTGAACGACCGCCGCATCACGCTGCTCGCGCTGCCGGAGACCGGCGCGCGCTGCAGCGGCGAGGTCGTCCTCTCGACCTGGAACACGTTCCTCGACCAGGTGCGCGCCGTCATGCTCTACTCGTCGCGCACCGGCCGCGCCCGCAACGCCGATGTGACCCTCGTCGGCAACAAGGTCGTCGAGAGCTACGTCGAGCAGGCGATCTTCTCGACGCCCGGGCTGGACGCCGGCTATCAGGCCCGGCTGCGCCGCCTCCGCCGCAACATCGACCGCGACGAGAAGCAGTCCGTCGAGACCTACCGCACCATCGCCGGCCCCGCCCAGGTGCGCGGCCTTGTCGGCGTGACGCAGGTGCTCCCGCCGGGCCATCAGGAGCTCACCCGCCGCGCCGCCCCGACGGTGATCATGCCCGTCGAGGTGCCGATGCCGCCCATCGAGGCGATGGCGGCGCCGCTCGACCTCGGCCCCGGCGCGACGCTCGAGATCTCCGAGCCGCCGCCGCCCGAGCCGTCCACCGAGGGGCTCCTGAAGACCGGGTTCGACCGGGTTCAGCGGCGCCTGAAGGGCAACTTCGTCGAGTGGGAGGGCTGGGACTGGATCTCCGACTTCGGCGACCCGATCGCCGAGCACCACGCGGTGCGGGAGTCGGTCGGCATCTGGGACGAGAGCCCGCTGCGCAAGTGGTTCTTCAAGGGCGCCGACTCGCTCCGCGCCGCCGACCGCATCTTCACGTCCAACATGGCCGGCCTCGAGGTCGGCCAGTGCCGCTACGGCCCGTTCTGCGACGAGCAGGGCCGGATGCTCGGCGACGGCGTCGTCTACCGCGGCAAGACGGACGACGACGTCATGGTGGTGACGGCGCTCGACACCGACGTGGACCACTTCCGCCGCGTCACCGGCGACCTCGACCTCGAGATCGAGGAGCACACCTTCGAGATCCCCCACCTGCAGGTGCAGGGGCCGAAGTCGCGCGAGCTGCTCGCCGGCCTGACCGACGCCGACATCGAGTCGCTGCGCTACTTCCGCTTCTTTCCCGAGCCGGTGACGGTCGCGGGCGTCGAGGGCTGCTGGGTGTCGCGCACCGGCTACTCGGGCGAGCTCGGCTACGAGGTGTTCTGCCCGGTCGCCGGGGCGGAGCGGCTGTGGCAGGGCCTGCTCGACGCGGGCGCCCACGTGGGCATTCGCCCGTACGGCCTTGCCGCCGTCGAGTCGCTGCGCATCGAGGCCGGCCTGATCTTCCTCGGCTACGACTACTTCCAGGGCGTGACGAGCCCGTTCCACATGAACCTCGACCGGATGATCAAGCTCGACAAGCCCGAGTTCGTGGGCCGCGACGCGCTCGTCCGCGAGCACGAGGCCGGCATCACCCACCGGATGGTCACGCTGCTCGTCGCCGGCGAGGAGGCGCCCGAGTACAACACGCCGGTCACCCGGAACGGCCGCCACGTCGGCAAGCTCACCTCGCCGTCGGCCGGGCGGTCGCCGACCGTCGAGCGGCTGATCGCGATGGCGTGCATCGAGACCGATCTGGCGGTGCCGCAGACGCAGGTCGAGGTGACGCTCGGCGACGGCCGCGCGGTGCCGGCGATCGTCGCGGACTACCCGATCTACGACCCGGAGAAGACGCGCCCGCGAGCGTAGCCTCGGCCCCCGTGGGGATCCTGGCCGAGGGCTGGGAGGGGCTGCGCGTGGCGGACGAGCTGCAGCGGCTGATGCCGCGCGAGGACATCGTGCTGCTCGCCGACCACGCCTACGCGCCGTATGCGCGGCGGCCGGGCGCGGTCGTCTGCGACCGGGTCACGCACATGGTCGAGGCGCTGCGGCGCGAGTACGGGTGCAAGCTGGTCGTGCTCGCCTCGCTGCAGGCGACGCTCGATTCGGCCGGGGCAGTGGGCGCGGTCGGCATGACGCTCGCCCCCGCCGTCGCCCGCGCCGCGACGGCCGCCGGCGGCACGGTCGGCGTGTGGGTCGAGCCCGGCAGCGTGCGTGGGCCGCAGCTCAAGGCGGAGCTGCGCCGCGCCCGCCTGCGAGGGCTGCCGGTCGATACGGCCGCCGAGGCCCAGGTGGGGCCGGCCGAGCTGGCCCAGATCGCCGCGATCCGCGCCCGCGGAGCCCTGCGCCGGAGCGGTCTCGCGGCGGTGCGCAAGCGGGTCGGCCGGCGCACGCTGATCAGCACGAATCCGGCCTCCGCGCCGCCGCGGGCGGCGTCCTGACCGGCGGATATCCTCGCGGACATGCCGACCCAGCAGGCGCTGTACGCCGACCTGACCGAGCGCAGCTTCGATCCGGAGCTCAGCTGGGCCGAGCACGAGCTGCCCGAGCGGCTGCGCACGAAGCACGTGCACCGGCTCCACCCCTACCTGGGCAAGTTCGTGCCCCAGCTGGTCGAGCGGTTCCTCGATCGCCACTTCCGGCCGGGCCAGCGCATCCTCGACCCGTTCGCGGGCAGCGGCACCACGCTCGTGGAGTGCACGACCTTCGGCGCGAACAGCGTCGGCGTCGACGTGTCGGCGTTCAACGTCCTGCTCTCCACGGTGAAGACGGGCCGCTACGACGCCGACGCGGTCGAGCGCGATCTCGTCTCCGTCCTGCAGGCGGCCGAGGAGGAGACGAGCGAGCCCGGCGGCGTGCCGCCCGGCGAGTACCTGCGCACGTGGTACCACCCCGATGCCCTCGACCAGCTGCTGCGCTACCGCACCGCGGTGTGCGGCGGCGCCGAGCACGTCGACCTGGCCCGGGTGGTGCTCAGCCGCGCCGCCCGCTCGGCCCGCCTCACGACCCACTTCGAGCTCGACTTCCCGCGCGCGCCGCAGACCGGCCCCTACCAGTGCCGCAAGCACTCGCGGGTGTGCACGCCGACCGCGGACGCCGCCAAGTTCCTGCGCCGCTACACGCTCGACACGATCCGGCGGGTGCGCGAGTACGCCGCGCTCCGGGCCGACGTCCGCGCCGAGGTGCTCCACGCCGACGCCCGCTGCGCCGACTACGGCGTGCGCCTGGACGGTCTCGTCACCTCGCCGCCGTACCCGGGCCGGATCGACTATCACGAGCAGCACCGCTACGCGTTCGAGCTGCTCGGGCTGGACGAGCGCCGCGCCGACGAGATCGGCGCGCCCTGGCGGGGGACGGGCCGTGCGGCGATCGACGCCTACGTCGCCGACATGACCGCCGTGTTCGCGAACGCCCGCCGCTTCCTGGCGCCAGGGGCGCCGGTGGTGCTGGTGGTGGACGACTCGCGCGAGCTCTTCGGGACGATTCTCGGCGGCGCCGGCCTGCAGATCCGCGAGCAGCGCCTGCGCCACGTGAACCGCCGCACCGGCCGCCGGGCGGGCGAGTTCTACGAGCAGGTCATCCTCGCAGCCGCGTGACGATCCTACGGCCGTCGTCCGCGCCGGCTACGACAGGATCGCCGACCGCTACGCGGAGTGGGGCACGATGGTCGAGGGCGATCCCCGCGACCGGCTCGTCGAGGAGTTCGCGGGCATGGTGCAGGTGGGCGTCGACATCTCGGCCGAGCAGCTCGCCCGCGCCCGCCGCAACGTCCCAGGCGCGGAGCTGATCCGGGCGCGGGACGACCACCCGCGGCTGTTCGCCTCGGCGCGGCGATGGCTGCGGCCGGGAGGCGTCTTCCTCGCGTCGCTCGGCAGCGGCGACCTCCCGGCGTGGACGGGCGACTGGATCGGGGTGCCGATGTTCTTCTCGAGCCACTCCGCCACCGAGAACCGGCGCCTGCTCGACGAAGCGGGGCTCGAGGCCGTGCACGACGAGATCGTCACGATGCGCGAGCCGGAGGGCGACGCGACCTTCCACTGGGTCATCCGCCGCAATCGGGGTCAGACCCCGAACGCCGGGTGTGCGCCTTCCGTTGCACTTCCGTGACAGCTATGCCCGGTTGCGGGTGCGCCGGGGACGGCGCGGGAGGCGCAGCGCCGGGCGGCGCATGCGCTCGCGGCGCGGCTCCGGGCGCGTCCGGCCCTTCTCGACCGGGCGCGAGCGCCGCGGCGAGAGCACGACCGGCTCCGGCATGTGCCGCAGCGCCGGGAGCAGCATGAGCGTTGCGACCACCGTGATGACCGCGGCCGCCAGGTAGACGCCCTGGGGGCCGAGCCAGGTGACGAGCGGCGCGCCGAGCGCGAACGAGAGCCCCATCGCGCCGAGCACGATGGCGTCGAGCGCGGCCGACACCCGCGAGCGGATCCGGTCTGGCGTCCGCCGCTGCAGCGCGTTCTGCGCGGCGACGGTGCCGAACGAGTCGAACACGCCGGCGATCAGCATGCCCAGCAGCACCGGCCAGAAGATCGGCGTCAGGCCGACCACGGCGAACCCGACCGCGATCGCCGCGCTGCCGCCCACGACTGCGGCCTGCTCGAACCGGCGGCGCAGGCGTGCGCCCAGGATCGCGCCGGCGACCCCGCCGCCGTCCCAGAAGACGGAGATCAGGCCGTAGCCCACCGAGCCGACCTCGAAGTGGTGCGCGAGCACGACCTCGGCCACGATGACCGGGCCGACGCCGACCATGATCAGCCCCCACGCCAGCGTCAGCCGGCGCATCCAGCGGTCGGCCATCAGCTGCCGGTAGCCGTCCATGCGGCCGCCGAGCTCCTCGTGTCGGTCGGTGTGGAACGGCGCCCGGATGCCCACCATGAGCAGCGCCGAGGCCGCCATCATGAGCGCGGAGACGGCAAAGACGCCCGGTGCGGCGGTGACGGCGAGGAGTGCGCCGCCGATGCCGGGGCCGAGCATGTAGCCGGCGCTGCGGAACGCGCCGGCGAGGCTGTTGGCGCGGGCCAGCTCCTCGTCGGCGACGAGGTTCGGGACGGCGCCCTGGACCGCGGCCGTGAGCGCGCCCTGGGTGCAGCCGGCGGCGACGGTCACGAGGATCGTCGCCAGCACGTCGCCGTGCCAGACGAGCAGCGCGCAGACGGCGAAGCCGATCGCCGCCAGGCCGGCGGAGACCATGATGACGACCCGGCGGTCGTGGCGGTCGCCCACATGCCCGGTCCACGGCGACACCGCCGTCGCGGCGCCGAAGATCGCGAGCATGGCGGCGGACAGCCACCACGCCGACGACGTCGCCGAGTAGAGCGCCCAGATGAGCGCCGTCAGGGCGGCGCCGCGACCGGCGTACGACAGCCCCTGGCTGATGGCCAGGCGGCGGACTGCGGAGCTTGTGGCATGCGAATGGAGCGTCATCGAGATCGACCGGTCGGAGGGGTTCATCGGGTGCCGTCGCCACCCTGGCGCGCGGCTGCGCGCGTGGCGGGGCCGTGCGCAATTCTAGCCGGTCGGCACCTTTCGCCGGCGACTTGAGCGCCGCTTGCCGAACCGGTGGACATTTTCCAGAATCTCCCGCACACGGGGGTTGACGCGGTCTCACGCGCCCGGAAACTGGAGTCATGTTTCCGCCGCCGGGCGGCAGCGACGAGGAGAACGACATGGGCACGAACATCCGCACCCGCTTCACCGGCCGTCACGGCGACGGCTCGGCGAGCTCCCCCCTGAACGACCGCGACGTCGAGTCGGCTCTCGGCCGGCTTGCGGCCTACGACGACGACCGGCCCCAGGACCGGCGCCGTCCGCCGAGCTCCACCCCGGCGCTGCGAGGCCGCGCCGGGCTCTGGAAGCGCTAGAGCGTCTCGGGCGGGCGCGGCCGCGGCTCGCGGTCGGGCCGGAAGATGTTGTCGGCCGGCGCGAGGTCGCCGGCGAGCAGATCGGCCAGGCGACGGCTGCCGGCGGGCGAGAGCATGATCCCGTGCCCGGAGTACCCGGTGTTCACGTGCAGGCCGGAGACGGCGGTCTCGCCGATCAGCGGCCAGTGGTCGGGCGTCATCGTGTACTGCCCGGCCTGCACCATCCAGTGGGCGGCGTTTCGCTCCCACACGTCGGCCCAGAACGGCGCGGTCTGCGCCACCGCGGTCGGGCTGGCCGGGTCGAGCAGCTCGAAGGCGAAGGCCGGATCGGCCGGCACGGCGTCGGTCGGCTCGGACGGCGGCGTCGTCGGGTCGGTGAAGAGCAGCCACGCGCCGCGCAGCGCCGGCCGCCAGTGGGCGCCGGAGTCCTCGTCGATCGTCATCGGCGCGCCCGCGGGCACCTCGGGCACGTCCGGCATGACGAGCTTGTGCCGCCGCAGCGTCGCGATGGGCAGGTCGACGCCGGCCCAGGCCGCCACGCCGCCCGAGAGCGGCCCGCAGGCGATCACGGCGCGGTTGGTCTCGATCGTCCCGGCCGACGTCCGCACGCCGCGCAGCCGGCCGCCGGCGATGTCGAAGCCCTCGGCGCGGCAGCCGGTCACCACGGTCGCCCCTGACGCCTTCGCGAAGCCCATCGTCACGGCGCGCGTGTCGATGAACCCGTCGCCGGCCCGGAACCGGGCCTGGAGCACCTCCGGGGCGACGTAGGGGAACCGGCGGCGCACCTCGTCGCCGTCGAGGAGCTCGATGTCGGTCACGCCCCAGCCGTGCTGGCGGGCGACCAGCTCGCGCTGCTCGGCGGCCCGCTCGGGCGAGCGGGTGAGCCACAGGTAGCCCTGGGCGCGGATCGCCGGGTCGTACTCGGCCTGGCCCGTCACGTCGGCGAAGTTCTGGAAGAGCGCGACCGTCTCCTCGACCAGCCGCAGCTCCTCCTCGGTGGAGAACTGGAGCCGGAACGCGCCGGTCGAGACGGGCGTCGTCAGGGTGCACAGCGCCGGCCGCGACTCGATCAGCACCGAGCGGATGCCTGCGCGAGCGGCGTAGAACGCGGTGGCGGCGCCGACGATGCCTCCGCCGATCACCACGAGGTCCGCGGTGCGGGGCGGCGTCTCCACGAGCGTGATCCTACCCGGCACGTTTCATCTAGGATCGTGCGCAGATGGCTCCGCTGCTCCTCGCCGCCTCGGTGACGCCGCTTCGCGACGGCGGCGCGCGCGTGGACGAGGGCGCGATCGACCCGCTGGCGCGCTTCCTGGTCGAAGGCGGCGTCGACGGCATCTTCGCCCTCGGCACGACCGGCGAGGGTGTGCTGCTCGGGATGGAGGAGCGAAAGACCGTCGCCGAGCGGTTCCGCGAGGCGCGGGCCGGCAAGCTGATCGTGCACTGCGGCGCGCAGAGCACCGGAGACACGACCGCCCTGGCCGCGCACGCCGCCGGGATCGGCGCCGACGGCATCGCCGTCATCCCGCCGCCGTACTTCCAGCTGGCCGACGCCGCCCTGGTCGAGCACTTCGTGGCGGCGGCCGCCGCCTGCGCGCCGACGCCGTTCTACCTCTACGCCTTCGCCGCCCGCAGCGGCTACCCGCTCCCCGTCCCGGTCGTCGAGCGCGTGCGCGAGCGGGTCGAGAACGTGGCCGGCCTCAAGGTCTCCGAGGCGCCGTTCGACCGCGTCGAGCCGTACCTCGGCCTCGGGCTGCCGGTCTACGTCGGCGCCGAGAAGCTGATCCCGCGGGCGCTGGCGGCCGGCGCTGCCGGCGCGGTTTCCGGGCTCGCGTCGGCCTTCCCCGAGACCGTGGCCGAGGTCGTCGCCAACCCCGACGCGGCCGGCGCCGAGCGCCTCGAGGCCCTGCGCGGGGCGGTCGAGCGCTTCCCGTTCCAGGGTGCGCTCAAGGCGGCGCTGCGCGCCCGCGGCGTGCCGATCGAGCTCGACGTCCGGGCGCCGCTGGCCACGCTCTCCTCCGAGCAGGCCGCCGAGATGGGCACGCTGGCAAGCGCGCCGCCCCGGGCCGCCGCGCCGGCGCGGTGACCGCCGCGGCCGACGGGCCGCGGCCGTATCTCGACCGCACCGACGCGGGCGTCCAGCTCGCCGGGCACCTGGCCGCGTATGCGGGCCGCGCCGACGTCGTCGTGCTGGGGCTGCCCCGCGGCGGCGTGCCCGTCGCCGCCGAGGTGGCGCGGGCGCTCACCGCGCCGCTCGACGTGTTCTGCGTCCGCAAGCTGGGGGTGCCCGGCGAGCCCGAGCTGGCGATGGGCGCGATCGCGACGGGCGGTGTCGTGGTCGTGAACGAGGGCGTCGTAGCGGAGATCTCGGTGCCCCCGGCTCTGGTGGCCGAGGTGATCGCGGCGGAGCGGGTCGAGCTCGACCGGCGCGAGCGCGCCTACCGCGGCGACCGCCCGCCGCTGCCGCTCGCGGGCCGCACCGTCGTGCTCGTCGACGACGGCCTGGCGACCGGCGCGAGCATGCGCGCGGCCGTCCGCGCGGTGCGGTCGGCGGGCCCCGCATGCGTCGTCGTGGCGGTGCCGGTGGCGGCGGCCGAGACGTGCCGCTCGCTCGAGGCCGAGGCGGACGAGGTGGTGTGCCCGTTCGCCCCGAAGGGGTTCCGGTCGGTGGGCGGATGGTACGAGGACTTCTCGACGACGAGCGACGACGAGGTCAGACGTTGCTTAACGTCATAATGTAAATTCGCCTTGACGGCCTACGCGCGCGCGTGTATGCTCACGGCGAAAGTTGGCCCGGCACCGCGACCCGAAGGGAGGGCGAAGATGACGAAGACCACGGATATCATCCTCGCGCCCGCGGCGTCCCCCAAGCCGGTCGGCTGTGGATTTACGGGCCGTAAGGCCTCGTTCTCCGCCTGAGTCCCAGCCGCTCACGCCGCTTCACGTGACGCCGTAGGACGCCCCTCAGTGGGCGTTCGGCGACGGGCTCGAGGACTTCTCCGTTACGTAACCACCCTGACGGGAGGCCGCTGCATGCGTGCATGTTTCGTTATGTCACAGACGCGTTGGTCGAAAGGAGGTGAAACATCATGATCGGAATCCACCCACAGGTCCGCATCGAGCTCTCGCGCGGCTACCGCCAGCCCGACCTAGGCCCGGCCGCCCAGCACCGGCCGCCGGTCGAGCCGCGGCCACGAGGGTTGCGGCCCGTCTCGTTCGCGCGGCGCGTCGTGCCCCGGCTCCGACCCCAGCAGCTGCGTCCATGACCCTCGTACGCGCACCCCCGGCCCCGCGGCGGGCGGCACCCGTCGGTGTCGCCCGGCCGCCGGGCCGCTGACCGGCGGTACACTCGGCCCATGGCCGAAAAGCCCGCAGGCACGCCGGCGCCCGGGCACCATCACCGCGGGTTCCGGGTCGAGGGAGTACCGGAGCCGAAGCACCCGCCCAAGCCACCGGCGCGCATGCCCGGCGGTCGCCGCTTCTGGCTGGTTCTGCTCGCGCTGCTGGTCGCCAACTACGTGATCGCCGGGCTCGTCTCGCACAACCCCTCGCGCGAGTCGGTGCCCTACAGCTACTTCCGCGAGCAGGTGTCGGCGGGCAACGTCTCCGAGGTCACCTCGACGGGCGACACGATCCAGGGGGAGTTCAAGAAGGCGGTCAAGCCGCCGGACACCGGCGGCAAGGCGTCGACCCGGTTCCAGACCGAGCGGCCCGCCTTCGCCGACGACTCGCTGCTCGGGCTGCTCGAGGACGAGCACGTGGTCATCAATGCCCATCCGATAGAGACGGGCACGCCGCTGTGGGAGTCGCTCCTGATCAGCTTCGCGCCGACGCTCCTGATCGTGGGCCTCTTCGTGTTCATCTTCCGCCGTGCCCAGCGGGCAGGCGCCGGAGGCGCGCTCGGCGCGTTCGGCCGCTCCCGGGCACAGCTCTACGAGCCGGACGAGTCCACGAAGCGGGTCACGTTCGAGGACGTGGCCGGCATCGACGAGGCCGAGGACGAGCTCGTCGAGGTGGTCGACTTCCTGCGCAACCCGGAGCGCTACACCCGCCTGGGGGCGACGGTGCCGAAGGGTGTCCTCCTGTCCGGGCCGCCGGGGACGGGCAAGACGCTGCTCGCCCGGGCGGTCGCCGGCGAGGCGGGCGTGCCCTTCTACTCGATCTCGGCGTCCGAGTTCGTCGAGGCGATCGTCGGCGTCGGCGCGAGCCGGGTGCGCGACCTGTTCGTCCAGGCCAAGGCGACGGCGCCCGCCATCGTCTTCATCGACGAGCTCGACGCCATCGGCCGCTCCCGCGGCGGGTCGGCCACGATCGGCGGCCACGACGAGCGCGAGCAGACGCTGAACCAGATCCTGACCGAGATGGACGGCTTCTCCGGCACCGAAGGCGTCATCGTGATCGCCTCGACGAACCGCCCCGAGGTGCTCGACCGGGCGCTCCTGCGACCGGGCCGGTTCGACCGCCGGGTGACCGTGAACCCGCCCGACCAGACCGGGCGGCGGCTGATCCTCGAGGTGCACACGCGCGGCGTCCCGCTGGCCGGCGACGTCGACCTCGACGCGCTCGCCTCGTCGACCCCGGGGATGGTCGGCGCCGACCTGCGGAACCTCGTGAACGAGGCGGCGCTGACGGCCGCGCGGCGGTCGCACGACCAGGTGCAGATGCCCGACTTCACCGACTCGCTGGAGCGGATCGTGCTCGGCGCCGAGCGGCGGATCGTGCTCTCGGCGGAGGAACGGGAGCGCACCGCCTACCACGAGTCGGGGCACGCGCTGCTCGGCATGCTCCAGCCCGGCGCCGACCCCGTGCGCAAGATCTCGATCATCCCCCGCGGCCGTGCCCTGGGGGTGACGTTCCAGAGCCCGGCGGCCGACCGCTACGGCTACACCGCCGAGTACCTGCGCGGCCGCCTGGTCGGCGCGCTCGGGGGCCGGGCGGCGGAGCAGCTGATCTACGGCGACATGACGACGGGCGCCGAGTCAGACCTCGAGCAGGCGACCCGGATCGCCCGGCAGATGGCCGGGCGGTGGGGCATGTCGGAGCGGATCGGGCCGGTCTCGGTGCTGCCCGGCCCGAACGACGAGCCGACGCTCTTCCCCGGCGCGGGCGACGCGTCGGAGCACACCCGCGAGCTCGTCGACGAGGAGGTGCGGCGGATCCTGGAGGAGTGCGAGCGGGTGGCGCTCGCCCAGCTCGAGGCCCACCGTGACCAGCTCGAGGCGCTCGCCCGGGCGTTGCTCGAGCGCGAGACGCTCGACGAGATCGACGCCTACCGGATCGCCGGCATCGAGCGGACGCCCGCGCCCGCCCCGGCGCCCACCGCCTGAATATCCGGGTGCCTGGCACCGGTTATTCACGGGCGTCGTAGCGCCAGAACGCCGGCAGCGCGAGCGCCGCGAGTGCGACGCCGGCGATGCACAGCACCCCGCCGGAGACGATCGAGGCGCGCAGGCTGACGAGCGAGGCGACCACCCCCGACTCCACGTTCCCGAGCAGCGGCCCCGTCGAGTAGCTGACCTGCTCGATCCCGGCCAACCGCCCGCGCAGGTGGTCGGGGATCGTCTGGTTCCAGATCGTCGTGCGGAAGATGCCCGACACCATGTCCGCGCCGCCCGCGATGACGAGCCCGAGCAGCGCCACCCCGAGGTTCGGGGCGAGGCCGAAGACGACGATGCCGGCGCCCCACCCGGCGGCGGCGATGCAGACGGCGGCGCCGTGGCGGTGGACGTGGGCCGTCCACCCGCTCGTCACGGTCGCGACCAGCGACCCGACCGCGGGCGCCGCGTACAGCAGGCCCAGCACCCCCGGCCCGCCGAGATGGGTCGCGGCCGCCGGGAAGAGCGCCATGGGCATGCCGAAGAACATCGCCACGATGTCGACGATGTACGTCCCCATCAGGTCCTGGCGGGAGCCGGCATAGCGCACCCCCTCGGCGATGCGGCGCAGGCTGGGCGGCGCGGCCTCCGGCGGAGGCGGCACCGCGCGCATCATGCGCAGGGCGGCGAGGGAGACGACGAAGGTGGCCGTGTCGACGGCGTACGTCGACGCCAGGCCGACGGTCGCGATCAGCACGCCGCCCAGGGCCGGCCCCGCGATCCCGCCGAGCGTCATCCGAAACGACGTGAGGGCGCCGGCCGCCATCAGCTCGTCGCGCTCGACCAGCCGCGGGGTGAGCGCGTCGAGCGACGGCCGCTGGAGGCCGTTCAGCGTCGCCTGTACCACCGCTACGGCGAACAGCACCCACACGTGCGGATGGGGCAGCAGCGCGTTCGCCACCAGCATCAGCGAGGCGACGGCGAACGAGAGCTCGGTGAGCTGCATCATCCGGCGGCGGTCGAACGCGTCGGCCAGCGCGCCGCCGATGAACGCGGCGCAGAGCAGCGGCACCAGCTCCGCCAGGCTCAGGAGGCCGACGACCAGCGACGAGCCGGTCAGGTGATAGGCCTGGTAGGGCAGCGCGACGTAGGTGATCTCCGACCCGAAGAGCGAGACGGCCTGGCCGATGAAGAGCAGGCGGAAGTCGCGCCGGCGCCGCAGCGGCCCGTAATCGATCGTGGCCAGCCCGAGCATCCGGCGCAGGCCCGATGGCGCGATCGGCGGGCCGGGCCCGAGCCGTTCGGCCTCGGCCTCGCGCGGGTCGCGCCCGGAGGCGCTCATGCAGCCGGGCGGCCCAGCAGCTCGCAGAAGCGGGCGACGCCGACGTTCCCGCCCGAGATGACCACGCCGACGCGAGCGCCGGCGGCCTCGATCCGGCCGGCCAGCAGGGCGGAGAACGCCGACGCCCCGCTGGGCTCGGCGACGAGCTTCATCCGGTCGAACAGGAACGCCATCCCGGCCAGGATCTCGGCGTCGGCGACGAGCTCGATTGCGTCGACCCGCTGCCGGTTCACCTCGAACGTGAGCCGGCCCGGGATGTCGGCCTGCTGGCCGTCCGCGATCGTGCGCGGCGTCTCGATCCGCACCCGCTCGCCGGCCTGAAGCGACCGGCGCGTGTCGTCGCCGGCCTCCGGCTCGACGCCGACGACGCGGATGTCCCCGCGCAGGGCCTTCGCCGCGGTCGAGCAGCCGGCGATCAGGCCGCCGCCGCCGACCGGGACGAGCAGCAGGTCGAGGTCGGGCACCTCGGCGAGCAGCTCGAGCGCGGCCGTGCCCTGCCCGGCCATGACGGCGGGGTGCTCGTAGGGCGGCACGAGCTCGAGGCCGCGCTCCTCGGCCAGGGCGGCGCCGAGCGCCTCGCGGTCCTCGGCGTAGCGGTCGTACGTCACGACCTCGGCCCCGTAGCCCCGGGTCGCCTCCATCTTGGCGGGAGGCGTGTCGGCGGGCATCAGGATGGTGGCCTTCGAGCCGAGCATGCCGGCGGCGATCGCGACGGCCTGGGCGTGGTTGCCCGACGAGTAGGCGACGACGCCGCGGCGGCGAGCCTCCTCCGGCAGCGAGGAGATCATGTTGTAGGCGCCCCGGAACTTGAACGCGCCGCCGCGCTGCAGGCACTCGGCCTTCAGGTGCACGCTCGCGCCGGTGCGGGCGTCGAGGGTGCGCGACCGCAGCACGGGCGTGCGGTGGGCGACGCCTTCGAGGCGGGCGGCGGCGGCGTGGACGTCGTCGAGCGTGATCACGCGTAGTGCAGCCCCTCGGCGGCCTCGTCGACGGCCTGCTCGCAGGTGGGGCAGTACCAGCGCACCTCGAGCGGCGTGCCGCAGGCCGCGTGTCGGGCCGGCTCCTGACCGCCGTGGCGCGCGCCCCACTCGCTCAGCAGGCGGACGGCGCCGGCCAGCTCGCGGCCGTCGTCGGTGAGCTCGTAGGTCGAGCGCGGCGGCCGGTGCGAGTAGGGCCGGGCGACCAGCAGCCCGTCCCGCTCGAGGCTGCGCAGGCGGTCGGTGAGGATGTTGGGCGCGATCCCGGGCAGCCGCTCGACCAGCTCGCCGAAGCGGCGCGGCCCTTCGAGCAGCGCCTCGACGACCGGGAGCGTCCAGCGGTCGCCGACCAGGGCCATGGCCTCGGCCAGGGGCGACGCGGTCTCGGAGCCTTCCACGCGCCCATCGTATCGATGTTGCGGGGGCCGCTTTCGAGGAGTAACTTGCAGATTGCTATTCACTACCGAGGGAGCGCACAGCGCATGGACGTGCTCGAGGAGCTGCAGCAGGCGACGGCGACCGCCGCCGCGACGGCCGGGCCCGCGGTCGTCGGCCTCCGGTTCGGCTGGCGGCCGGCGTCGGGGGTCGTGATCGCGCAGGACCGGGTGCTCACCTGCGCCCACGCCGTCCGCCGCGACGAGGCCGCCGTCACCTTCGCCGACGGCCGCCGCGCGACCGGCCGGCCGGCGGCGATCGACGCGGCCGGCGACCTGGCCGTCATCGCCGTCGAGACGGGCGATGCCCCGGCGGTCGATTGGCGCGACGGGCCGGCCGAGCTGGGGACGCCCGTCTTCGCGCTCGCCCGCCTGGGCGACGGGGCGCTGCGGGTCACCTCCGGCGCGGTGTCCGCCCTCGGCCGCTCGTTCCGCGGGCCGCGCGGCCGCCGCATCGCCGGATCGGTCGAGCACACCGCCGCGGTCGCCCGGGGGTCGGCCGGCGGGCCGCTGGTGGACGCGAGCGGCCGCCTCGTCGGCCTGAGCTCGGTCCGCCTCGACGGCGGGCTCGTGCTCGCCCTCACCGCCGACGCCGACCTGCGCGTGCGCGCCGAGGAGCTCGCCCGCGGCGAGGCGCCCGTGCGGCGCACGCTCGGCGTCGGCGTCGTCTCGAGCCGGGCCGCCCGGCGGATGCGCCGCGCCGTCGGCCTGTCCGAGCGCGACGGTCTGCTCGTGCGCGAGGTGCAGCACGGCGGCCCCGCGGCTGTCGCGGGCGTCCAGGCGGGCGACCTGATCGTCGCCGCCGCCGGCAGCCCGGTCGCCTCGATCGACGACCTGCACGCCGCCCTCGACGCCGCCGAGGACTCAGGGATCGCCCTGGGCCTCATCCGCGGCGAGGCGGAGCGCGAGGTCGTCCTACGCACGGTGGAGGGCTGACGTTGGCGGACGCCGTCGTCCACGAGCTGCCGACCGACGACGAGGCGCTCGACGCCTACTCCCGCATCGTCACGACCGTGGCGGAGCGGCTGGCGCCGTCGGTCGCGAACCTGCGGGTGCGCCGGGCCCGCCGCGGCCGTGAGGCGGTCGGCGGAGGCAGCGCCGTCGTCCTGCGCGAGGACGGCTTCCTGCTCACCTGCGCCCACGTCGTCGGTGCGGACGACGCCCGCGGCCGGGCCGCCTTCACCGACGGCGCCGAGCCGGCCTTCGAGGTGGTCGGCCGCGACCCGCTCACCGACCTCGCCCTGATCCGGGTCGACGCCGCCGGCCTGGTCCCCGCCGAGATGGGCGAGGCCGCCCGACTGCGCGTCGGCCAGCTGGTGGTCGCGATCGGGAACCCGCACGGCCTGGGCGGGACGGTCACCGCCGGCGTCGTCTCGGCGCTCGGCCGCTCGCTCCCGGCCCGCAGCGGCCGCACCCAGCGCTCGATCCCGGACGTGATCCAGACCGACGCCGCGCTCAATCCCGGCAACTCGGGGGGCGCGCTGGCCGACAGCCGCGGCCGCGTCGTCGGCATCAACACCGCGCTCGCGGGCGTCGGGCTCGGCCTGGCCGTGCCCATCAACGCCGCCACCCGCCGCATCGTCTCCGAGCTCATGTCGACCGGCCGGGTGCGGCGCGCGTTCGTCGGCATCGCCGGCGGCGACCGCCCGCTCCCGCCCGCCGTCCGCGCCCAGGTGGGCCGGCCCTCCGGCGTCGAGGTGATCGGCGTCGATCCCGACGGGCCGGCCGCTGCCGCCGGCGTGCGCCCGGAGGACCTGATCGTGTCCGTCGACGGCCGCCCGGTCGAGCGGATGGACGACCTGCTCCGGCTGATGGTCGGCGACGCGGTGGGCGTCGCCGTCACGCTCGGGATCGTCCGGGCCGGGCGCCCGATCGAGGTCGCGCTCGTGCCGGCCGAGCTCCCCGCCTGAGAACTGCGTAAGTTTTCACCCCGGAAGGCGGGATCCGGCCAAACCGCCGCTATGGTGGTGGCGGAAGGGGAGTAGCCCACCAATCTGCTGCGTCGTCAGGACGGCCTTCCGGCCCGGCGCAGCCGGCCCTCGCGGGCGGGTGAGACCTTCGGTTTCGGAAAGCCGAAGGAGGACTCATGGCAGATTGGTGGCAGTGGGCGGCGCTGGCAGGCGCGGCGGCTGCGCTCCTTGCGCTCGACCTCGGCGTCCTGCGGGCCCGCTCGCTGCGGGCCGCCGCGGTCATCAGCGCCTGGTGGCTCGTCGCCGGCGTCGGCTTCGCCGGCATCGTCTGGGCGTGGCAGGGCCCGGGTCTGGCCGGCGAGTATCTGGCCGGCTACGCGATCGAGCGCAGCCTGTCGCTCGACAACGTGTTCGTGTTCGTCGTCGCCCTGGCCGCGTTCGCCGTCCCGGCCGAGGTGCGGCCGTGGGCGGTGGCCTCGGCGATCGCGGCCGCGCTCGCCCTGCGGGCGGTCTTCATCCTGGCCGGGTCGGCCATGCTCGGCGCGGCCGAGTGGACGGCCTATCTGTTCGCGGCGTTCCTGATCGTCACGGGCATCAAGCTCGTGAAGGGCGCGCCGTCGGCCGCCGATCCGGCCCAGAGCCGGCTCGTGCGGGCGGTCAGCCGGGTGATCCCCACCGTGCCCGGCTACGACGGACGGCGGCTGCTCGTGCGCCGCGGGCGGCGGCTGTACGCCACGCCGCTGGTCGTCGTGCTGGTCGTGCTGGCCGCGACCGACGTCGCCTTCGCCGCCGACTCGATCCCGTCCATCTTCGCCGTCACCCGCGACCCGCTGATCGTGTTCGCGGCCAACGTGATGGCGCTCGTGGGCCTGCCGTCGCTCTTCGTCCTGCTCGAGGGCATGCGCGACCGGTTCGTCCATCTCAACCTCGGCCTCGCCGCCGTGCTCGTCCTCACCGGGATCGAGATGGCGACGGCCGAGCTCTACCACCCGCCGGCCGCCGCGACGCTCATCGCCGTCGTGGTGCTGATCGGCGCATCGGTGCTCGCGTCCCCGCGCCCGTCCGGGCCGGCGGCGGCGCCGAGCCAACGCTCGAGGAGGAGCCATGCTGACCTGGTCTGACATCCGCGCGATCGACTCGATCTCCGACCCGCTCGGGGTCCTGTCGGTGTTCGTCGACCGCCCCGACAACGCCGCCGGACGGCTGGTGCGGGCCGTCGCGCTCACGGGGGAGCTGCGCCGGCTGGAGCAGGAGGTGCACGACGCGCCGCTCGCCGCGGCCTACCGCGACTGCGTGCCCCGGATCCGTCCCGCCCTGGCCCGGATGCTCGACGGCAAGACGCCCGGGCGGGCACTGTTCGCGCCGCTCTCGACCGAGGAGGTGTTCGAGATCGGCGTCGGCCTGCCTGTGGGGGTCACCGCCGCGCTCGAGCAGACGGCATACGTGCGGCCGCTCGTGGCCGCGTTCGACGAGGGCCGCCCGGCCGGCGTGATGGTGGCAGGGGTCGCGTCGGTGCAGCTCTTCCAGTGGCAGATGGGCGCCGTCGAGGAGGTGGGCGAGTACCGGTTCGCCGGTGCGTCCGCGTCCTGGCGCCGGGGCGGGGCGCCGCTGGCCGCCGGCCTGGCCGGCGAGGTGCGCGACATCGCCGCCGAGCGGGCCTGGCGACGCGTGCTGGTCGCCGGCGACAGCACCCTCGCCCACACGCTGGCTCGGAACGGGGCGCCGGACGGGTGCGAGGTGGCGATGGTCACCCGCCCGGTCGACGGCCTGCCGCCGCGCGGCCTGGCCGCGATGGTCGGCTCCGACCTCCATGCGGCCCAGCGCCGCTACGAGAGCCGCCTGGTCGTGCGAGTCCTGGATGCCGCCGTCTCGGATCGCACCGCGGTGCTCGGGGCCGGCCGCACGCTCGAGGCGCTCGAGTTCAGCCGAGTCGATCACCTGCTGCTCGACGGCGAGCGCGACTACCGCTGGTCGGGCGCCCTGTCGGGGAGCGCGAACGGGTGGCCGCGGCGCGATCCGGCCGAGGCGCTGATCGAGCTCGCGCTGCACTCGGGCGCGGACATCACGCCGCTCGAGGGCAGGTCGCGATCGCTCCTCACCGAGAACGACGGCATCGCGGCGGTGCTGCGCGCATGACCTCGGCGGAGGCCCTGCTCGACAGCCTCGGCAACGGCCTGGGGCCGTGGTCGTATGCCGTCGTCGGCGTGCTCGCGTTCCTCGAGACGAGCGCGTTCGTCGGCCTGATCGCGCCGGGCGAGCTGGCCGTCGTCCTGGGCGGCGTCCTGGCGGGCCGGGGGCAGATGCAGCTGCCCCTCCTGCTGGTCGTCGTCTGGGCGGCGGCGGTCGCCGGCGACGGCTGCGGCTTCCTGCTCGGCCGCAGCCTGGGGCGGCCGTTCCTCGACCGCCACGGCGGCCGGGTGGGCGCGACGCCGGCACGGCTGGAGCAGGTCGAGCGGTTCTTCGCCCGCCACGGCGCGAAGGCGATCGTCGTCGGCCGGTTCATCGGCGTGGTGCGGGCGATGGGGCCGTTCACGGCGGGCGCCTCGGGGATGCCGACGACCCGGTTCGTCGCCGCCGACGTGGTCGGTGCGGGGCTCTGGGCGGCCACCTTCACCGGCCTCGGCTACCTCTTCGCCGGCAGCGTCGGCGCGCTCGTCGACGCGCTGCACCAGGCCCAGCTCGCCGTGGGCATCGCGCTGGCGGCCGCGATCGTCGTCGCGGTCGTCGTGCGCAGGCGGCGGGTACGCGCTTGACAGCGAAGATAGTGACTGCTAACTTCCTGACCATGGCGACGGTGCGAAAGACGGACGGACGATCGGCGAGGATGCCTGCGGCGGAACGGCGTGAGGCGATCCTCGAGGCCGCGATGATCGAGTTCGCCCGCGGCGGCCTGCACGGCACGGCCACCGAGGACATCGCCCGCCGCGCCGGCATCACCCAGCCGTATGTGTTCCGCCTCTTCGGCACGAAGAAGGCGCTCTATCTGGAGACGGTCGAGCGCGGGTTCGACCGCATCAGGCACGATTTCGAGCTCGCGGCCGCGACGGCGACCGAGCCGGCGGCGAAGCTGCAGGCGATGGGCGAGGCATACGGCCCGCTCCTCCGCGACCGGTCGCTCCTGCTCGGCCAGATGCACAGCTACGCGGACTGCTCCGACCCCGAGGTGCGCGCCGTCGTGCGGCGCCGGTACGGGGATCTGTGGGAGTGGGTCGAGCGCACGTCGGGCGCGACCCCGGAGGAGGTGCGGCTGTTCTTTTCCAAGGGCATGCTCCTGAACGTGATCGCCGCGATGGACCTCCGAGCGATCAGCGACCCCTGGGTGGCGGAGTGCCTCGGCGACCTCGGCATCGTCGACGGCTGACCCTTTTTTTCGACGGCGAACTTCGTAAGCACTAACTACTAAGGAAGGAATGGAGAGTGACAACTGACCGAAACAGAACGCTCTGGACGTTCGTGATCACGAGCCTCGCGCTCTTCATGACGACGCTCGACAACCTCGTCGTGACGATGGCCCTTCCGACGATCCAGCGCGACCTGCACGCGTCCATCTCCGGCCTGGAGTGGACTGTGAACGCCTACACGCTCACCTTCGCGGTGCTGCTGCTGATGGGCGCTGCGCTCGGTGACCGGTACGGCCGCAAGCGCATGTTCCTGATCGGGATGGCGATCTTCACCGCCGGCTCCGCCGCGGCGGCGCTGGCACCGTCGATCGGCGCGCTGATCGCGGCCCGCGCTCTGCAGGGCGTCGGCGGCGCGATCGTCACCCCGCTCACCCTGACGCTGCTGACCGAGGCCGTTCCGCGCGAGCGCCGCGGCCTGGCGCTGGGCGCGTGGGGAGGCATCAGCGGCCTCGGAGTCGCGCTCGGCCCGCTCGTCGGCGGCGCCGTCGTCGAGGGCATCTCCTGGCAGTGGATCTTCTGGCTCAACGTCCCGCTCGGCCTGGCCGTCCTGCCCATGGGGCTGGCGCGGCTGCGCGAGAGCCGGGGCCCGTCGCTGCGGCTCGACCTGCCGGGCGTGGCGATCGTGACCGCCGGCGCCTTCGGCGTCGTCTGGGGCCTGGTGCGGGCGAACTCGCAGGGCTGGACGAGCCCGGAGATCGTGGCGTCGCTTGCCATCGGCGCGTCGCTCCTGGTCGCGTTCGTGCTCTGGGAGCTGCGGACGCGCGAGCCGATGCTGCCGATGCGCTTCTTCCGCAACCGGACGTTCTCGGCCGCGAACGGCGCGTCCCTGCTGATGTTCTTCGGGATGTTCGGGTCGATCTTCCTGCTCAGCCAGTACCTGCAGAACGTGCAGGGCTACTCGCCGCTCGAGGCCGGCGTGCGGACGCTGCCCTGGACGGGCATGCCCATGATCGTCGCGCCGATCGCGGGCGCGCTCACCGACCGGATGGGCGGCAAGCCGTTCCTGGTCGCCGGGCTGGCGCTCCAGTCGATCGCCCTCGCCTGGATGGCGATCGTGATCTCGCCGACCCAGCCCTACATCGACATGGTGCTCCCGTTCGCGCTCGCGGGGATCGGCATGGGGCTGTTCTTCGCCCCGGTCGCGACCGTCGTGATGAGCTCCGTGCGGTTGGTCGAGGCGGGCCAGGCCTCGGGCGCCAACAACGCAATCCGCGAGCTGGGCGGCGTGTTCGGGGTCGCGGTGCTGGCGTCGATCTTCGCCCACCAGGGCGGCTACGGGTCGCCCGACCTCTTCACCGACGGCATCGTGCCGGCGCTGTGGGTCGGTGCCGCGGTCGTCGGCGTGGGCGTCGTGGCGGCCATGCTCCTCCCGGGCCGCGTCGGTGCCCGGTCAGAGGTGGCCGAGCCGGCTGCCGAGGCGGAGCCCGTCGCAGCCTGATCGGAATCGTGCGGGGGCCGGCGTTCCTTCGGGGCGCCGGCCCTTGCCGTGCTCAGGGCAGCGGCTGGACGTGGGTCACGAGCTCGCCGTTCGTGACCAGGTGGAGCGCGTAGGCCGGCGGCTCGTCGAGCACCCCGAGCGTGGCGTCTGGGCGCAGGTCGAGCCGGATCGCGACGTCGGCGCTCGGGCAGCTGAAGACGGTTCGCCCGCCGCAAATCGAGTACATCGCCCGGTGCACGTGCCCGGCGATCACGCGCAGCACGTTCGGCGCCCCGTCGAGCAGGGCGGCAAGCTGAGCGCGGGACTCCGGCGCGAACCCGATCGCGTCCATCTCGGCGATGCCGGTGAGCAGGGGCGGGTGGTGCATCGCGACGATGGTCGGCGTCGTCCGGTCGGCGGCGAGGGCCTCCTCGAGCCAGCCGATCCGCTTGGAGCAGAGGCGGCCGCCGTCCTCGCCGGGGATGATCGTGTCGCAGACGAGCAGCCGCAGCCCCTTGACGCGGGTCTCGTACTGGAGGTAGTCGCGGGGGCCGGTGTCGACGTCGGCGAGCAGCGCGTCGCGCAGCGCCTCGCGGACGTCGTGGTTTCCGGGGAGCACGTGGACGGGCATCCGAAGCGGCGCGAGCAGCTCGCGCACCCGGGCGTACTGGGCCGGCTCGCCGAGCTGGGTGAGGTCACCGGAGACGACCACGGCGTCGGGGGCCGGATCGAGCGCGGCGATCGCGGACACGACCCGCTCCACCCGGCGGGCCGGATCGGCGTCACCGACCCCGGCCCCGATGTGCAGGTCGGTGAGCTGCGCGAGAAGGATGCGTTCGTCGGGCAAAAGCGCACGGGAGCCTACCGGCGAGGGCGAAAAACGTGGCCCGGTTGATCGGGTGACTTCTCTCCCAATTGGCGTTCTCCGCGAATGTCAATTGCCCGCGCTCTGCCCCGGAGGTCAGGCCCGCGTGTCGGCCGCGAACACCGTCGGCGCCCCGCGGGCGACCAGGCGGCCCATGTCGCCGGGCAGACGGGCGGCCAGGTCCGTGCGCTCGAGCGACTCCAGGTACGCGGCCGCGGCCGCCCGGTCGGCGAAGACCGCGCGCACCTCGACGTCGTGCCGCTCGACGCGGGCGAAGTGGCGCGCCAGCACGTCGGCGCCGTTCTCGCTGCTGAAGGTCGAGTCGCGCCGCTCACCGCCGGTGAGGTCGTAGAGCTCGGCCAGCGACTCGCGGCCGTTCGTGATCGCCACCAGCCGGCCGCCGCGGCGAAGCACGCGGGCGAGCTCGGCCACGCCCCGGTCGAGGTCGGGCACGTGGTAGAGCATCCAGGCGGCGACGGCGCAGTCGAAGGCGCCGTCGGGGAAGGGCAGCTCCTGGACGTCGCCGGTCACGGCGTCGATGCCGCGCGCCCGGGTGGCCCGCACCATCTCGGCCGAGGCGTCGAGCGCCATCACCTCGCAGCCCAGCTCCGCGGCGCAGCGGGCGGCAAGCGCACCGGTGCCGCAGCCGACCTCGAGCAGGCGCGCCGGCGTCGCGGCGGCCAGCAGCGACAGGGCAACGTCCTGCGGGGTGCGGCCGTCGGGCCCCGGCTGCCAGACGGAGATGCGCGTCTCGAGCCGCTCCGGCGAGCGGTACTGCCCGTGCACGAAGTCCCGGTCGTCCAGCCGCACGGGCGGAGGCTAGATGATCGATTCCACGCCCCCGCGCGCCTGGACGTCAGACTGCTTGCGGGGGTTCGGGCCGCTGATGGGCTGCGGCTGGCCACACAGGGGCGCGGAATCGATCATCTGCCCGCGAGCGCCGCCAGCCGGCCCGGGAGCTCGGACAGCGAGTCGATCCGGATGTCGGCCTGCGCGGTCTCGGGCAGCCCGGCTTGGAGGTGCCCCCACGGCCCCCGGCGGATGTGCACCGCCGCCATCCCCGCGGCCAGCGCCGGCCGCACGTCGTTGTCGATCCGGTCGCCGACGTAGGCGATCCGGCCCGGCTCGACGCCGGCCAGCTCCGCGATGGCGGCGAAGAACTCCGGCGCCGGCTTGGCGACGCCCAGGCCGGCCGATGAGGCGACCAGCTCGACGCCGCAGCTCGCCCGCAGGAACCGCTCCACCTCGACGCCCGTGTTCCCGGCGGCGCCGACCACGAGCCCCATCTCGCGCAGCGCGGCGATGCATGGCAGCGCGTCGGGATAGAGGTCGGCCGGGCGCAGCTCGTCGGGCAGGCCGGCCTCGGCCCGCGCCCGCCGCTCCGCCGCCAGGTCGAAGCCGGGCCGCACGATGCGCAGCGCCTCGATGTGATCCTGGCCGCGGGCGATGGTCGCGCCGAGCACGGCGGCGAGCGTCAGGTCGGAGACGCCCAGCCAGCGGGCCCACTCGGACCAGGAGCGCGACTCGTCGAGCAGCGTCTCGCCGACGTCGAAGACGACCGCCCGGATCTCCCTCGTCATCGCCCGGACGCTACTCCGCGGTCGCCTCCTCGAGCGCGCGCCGGGTGAGCACGCGGGCCAGGTGCCGGCGGTAGTCGGCCGATCCGGCCGCGTCGGAGGGCGGGTCGAGCCCCTCCGCCGCCTGCGCCGCGGCCTCGGCGGCGTTGCCGCCCCAGAACGCCCGCTCGGCCGCCTCGGCCCGCACCGGCGCCGGGCCGACGCCGACGAGCGCGATCCTGGCGGAGTCGCCCTCCACCACGGCCGCGACGCCGACGAGCGCCCAGTCCTGCGACCGCCGGTTGAACTTGACGTAGGCGCTGTGCGGTGCCTTGGGAACCCGGACGCTCGTCAGGATCTCGTCCGGACGAAGTGATGTCGTCAGGAAGCCGACGAACAGGTCGCGCGCGGCGATCGTCCGCGTGCCGTCCGGCCCCTCGGCCGTGACCTCGCCTTCGAGCGCGACGAGCACGGCCGGCAGATCGCCGTGGGGATCGGCCTGGGCCAGCGACCCGCCGATCGTGCCGCGGTTTCGCACCTGCATGTCGCCGATGCCCGCCGCCGCCTGGGCCAGGACCGGGCAGGCCAGTTGCAGGAGGTCCGAGCGCGCCACGTCGACGTGCCGGGTCAGGGCGCCGATCTCGATGTGCGACCCGGCGTCGCTCACGCCGCGCAGGCTGGAGATGCCGTCGATGTCGATCAGCGTGTCCGGCGCCGCCAGGCGCAGCTTCATCATCGGCAGGAGCGAATGGCCGCCCGCCAGGATGCGGGCGCCCTCGCCGTGCGTGCGCAGGAGGCCGACCGCGTCGGCCACGCTCTCGGGGCGCTCGTATGCGAATGCGCGCGGGATCATGCCGCACCTCCCTCCCGCATCGCGTTCCAGACCGTCTGCGGGTGCAGCGGCATGTCGAGGTCGCGTGCGCCGATGGCGTTGCAGACCGCGCTCACCACCGCAGGCGACGCCGCGATCGTGCCGGCCTCGCCGATGCCCTTCACCCCGAGCGGGTTCGTGGGCGACGGTGTGACGGTGCGGTGCGTCTCGATGTGGGGCACGTCGGCGGCCGACGGGATCAGGTAGTCGACCAGCGTGCCGGTCACGAGCTGGCCGCCCGAGTCGTACTCGGCGCCCTCGTACAGCGCCTGGGCGACGCCGTGGACGACGCCGCCGTGCACCTGGCCCTCCACGATCATCGGGTTGATGACGTTGCCGCAGTCGTCGACCGCGATGTAGCCGGTGATCTCGACCTTGCCGGTGTCGCGGTCGACCTCGACCTCGCAGCCGTGGGCGCCGAACGGGAACACGCAGTTCGGTGGATCCCAGAAGACCGTCTCGTCGAGCCCCGGCGTCACCCCCTCCGGCATGTCGAAGGCCTGCCACGCGCGGAAGGCCGTCTCCTGGATGGTGGCCCGCTTGTCGGGGCTGCCCTTCACCGCAAAGGCGCCATCGGCGAACTCGACGTCGTCGGGCGACGCCTCGAGCATCTGAGCGGCGACGAGCTTCGCCTTGTCGCGCACCTTGCCGGCGGCCAGGTGCACCGCCGTGCCGCCCACCGCGAGACTGCGGCTGCCGTACGTGCCGAGGCCGTAGGGGGCGAACGCGGTGTCGCCGTGGATCACCTCGACGTCGTCGAACGGGATGCCGAGCTCGGTCTCGACGATCTGCGACCACGACGTCGCGTGGCCCTGCCCGTGCGGCGAGGTGCCGGTGATGACCGTCACCTTGCCGGTCGGGTGGATGCGCACCGTCGAGCTCTCCCAGCCGCCCGGCGTGATCCCGAGCGCGTGGCGGGCGACGTCGGACGGGACGAACCCGCACACCTCGACCCAGGTCGAGAGGCCGCGGCCGAGCAGCTTGCCGCGGGCGGCGGCCTCCTCCCGCCGGCGCTCGAATGTCGCCTTGTCGTCGGAGAGCTCGAGCAGCTTGTCGAGCGTCTTTGTGTAGTCGCCCGAGTCGTACTGGAGGCCGATGGCCGTCGTGAACGGGAACTCGGTCGGGAAGTTGCGCCTGCGCACCTCGGTGCGGCTCATGCCGAGCTCGCCCGCCAGGATGTCCATCATCCGCTCGATCGCGTGGGTGGCCTCGGGGCGGCCGGCGCCGCGCAGGGCATCGGTCGGCACCGTGTTCGTATAGACGTTGGTCACCTTGACGTCGATCTCGGGGATCGCGTAGGCGCCGGGCGCCATCAGCAGCGTCAGCTGCGAGATCAGCGGCGTCAGCATCTGCAGGTACGAGCCGTAGTCCTGCACGTAGTGCACCCGCATCCCGACCACCGTGCCGTCGCGGTTGGCCGCGAGCTTCACGTGCGCCGTCTGGGCGCGGCCGTGGCAGGTCGCGAGCATCGCCTCGGAGCGCTCCTCGATCCACTTCACCGGCGTGCCCAGCTTGCGCGACGCCGCGGCGGCGATGAACTCCTCCGAGTAGGCGTTCAGCTTGGCGCCGAACCCGCCGCCGACGTCCGGGGCGATGGCGCGCACCTTGGCCTCGCTGACCCCACAGACGATCGCGAGGAACGTGCGCAGGAAGTGCGGCACCTGGGTCGAGCTGTGGACCACCAGGTCGTCGTTGGCCGGGTTCCAGTCGGCGACCACGCCCCGGGTCTCGATGGGCACGTGGATGAGCCGCTGGTTTCGGATCGTCTGCTCGACGACGACCGCGGCGTTCGCGAAGGCGGCGTCGATGCCGTCGGTCTTGTGGGCCAGGATCACCGCGACGTTCGAGTCGAGCTCGTCGTGCACCTTCTGCGCGCCGTCGGCCAGGGCGGCATCGACGTCGGTCACCGCGGGCAGCTCCGCGTAGTCGACCACGATGGCGTCGGCCGCGTCGCGCGCGGCGTAGCGGTCGGCGGCGAGCACGACCGCGATCGGCTCGCCGACGTGACGCACGCGGCCCTTCGCCAGCGGCCACCGCACCGGATGCACCATGTCGCCCGTCGGGTTGGACGCGCACGGCACGCCGGCGGCGAACTCCAGGTCGTCGGCGGTGAGGACGGCGGTGACGCCGGGCATCGCGGCCGCGGCGGCCGTGTCGATCCCGGTGATGTCGGCGTGGGGCATCTGGCTGCGCACGATCGCCATGTGCAGCATCCCCGGCAGCTTGATGTCATCGACGAAGCGGCCGCGCCCGGTGAGGAACTTGCGATCCTCCTTGCGCAGCGCCGCGACGCCGATGCCCTTCGCGTGTTCGGCCGTCGTCGCCATCAGACCGTCACCCCCGATGCGGCCCGGACGGCCGCGACGATGTTCTCGTAGCCGGTGCAGCGGCACAGGTTGCCCTCGAGCCCGTGGCGGATCTCCTCGTCGGTCGGCTGCGGGTTCGCCTCGAGCAGTTTGATCGCCGTCATCACCATGCCCGGCGTGCAGTAGCCGCACTGGAGGGCGTGGTTCTCGTGGAAGGCCTGCTGCATCGGATGCAGGTCGCCGTTCTCGGAGATGGCTTCGATCGTCGTCACCGCGCGGCCGTCCGCCTGGACGGCCAGGACCGTGCACGACTTCACCGCCTCGCCGTCCAGCCAGACCGTGCACGCCCCGCAGTTGGACGTGTCGCAGCCGACATGGGTGCCCGTCAGGTTCAGGTGCTCACGCAGCAGGTGCACGAGCAGCGTCCGCGGCTCGACCTCCGCCGTCCGTGGCGCCCCGTTGACGGTGATGGTGACGGCGCTCTTCATCGAGCCCTCCTCCGACGTCGGGAATGCGCGATTTGCATAGGCAGGTCTACCGCAGCGCGACCCCGATCACAAGTCGGCCACGACACCCTTTCGAGCCGCCGTCTGTAAGGAGTTCGTTTGGAACGCGCCCGACCCGTTGACCGCTGCCCCGGTCGTGATTATCCAGAGATGAAGGCGCCGCGCCGCCCTGACGGGGGTCATCGGGTGGCGGGGCCGGAACAGGAGGGTCGCACGTTGATCGTCGAGCGCATCGGAGCAGCGGAAAGGAACGCGGACAGGCGGCATGCTGCAAAGCACGCCGAGACCGCGCTCCGACGGATGGGGCCGTCCGCTGCGACGGGGGAGCGTTCTGCGAACCGCGATCAGCGGCGCTTCGAGATCATGCTCGTGCGCCGCATCGTCTCAGGCTGACAATACGGGGGAAGCCGGGCGCGCCTGTTCGCCTACAGGTGGAATGCCTTGGGAAGGCCGCGAGCAGAGCGGGCCTTCCCAAGGTACCGCCTGATCCCGAGCATCTTCTCGGTGGCGCGGAGCAGCGAGTAGTGCGTGAGCAGCCGGTGGCGCACCGCATGGACCGGCGTGTACCGGGACAGCACGATCAGCGGGACGACGTTCCCACCGCCCCCGCCCTCGTCGAAGGTCAGGAGCACCGCGGTGTGCCCGTGGCGGTAGGTCGGGCTCGCGACGATCATCGGGATCCAGCGCGCCAGCCACGCGTCGCCGCGGGCGAGCGGGCAGTCGTGCGCGTCGTTGCAGAGGTTCGGCGTCACGAACATGAGCGCGGGCGCGTGGCCGGAGTGGAGCGCGAAGTGCAGCCGCCCGCTCCCGAGCCGCCCGAGCGAGCGCACGTGCCGGCCGCAGGCCCGGATGCGCGTGTAGTAGACGGCCGGGACGTGCCTGGCTGCGTACAGCGAGGTGGTGCCGCGGTAGCACGGGCGCGGCATCGACTCGGCATAGCTGCGCCAGCGCAGGCCGTGGCGCGTGACCTGGGTGAAGAGGTTCGGCCCCCTGATCGGGCACTGGAACGGCTGGCAGTCCGAGCGGATGCCGTGCGTGCTCCCGCTCGTCATCGCCAGGTAGTTCGGCAGGCTCGGGTGGGTGATGCCGTGGTAGTTCGTGGCCAGGCCGCAGCGCTTGGCGAGCGCGGTCATGAACGGCGCCTTCCCGATCACCTGCGACGACGAGTGGTTTTCCATCACGATGACGATCACGTGGCGGATGACCGGCCGCGCGTGCGCCGCCTGGCCGCACGCGGATGGTGCGCTGACGGCGCCGGCCGTGGCGGGCAGGGCGGCGGCGGTTGCGATCGCGGCAAGCGCGCCTGCCAGAGCTGTGCGTCCCCTCATCGGGCCCGACGGTACCGGGCCCGATCGAGGAGGCTCTTATGACCCGGTAAGGATCCAGTAAGTGTCAGGCCGCAGCCGCGACCTCGGAGGTGCAGTACGCGCAGCGCCTGGCGGCGATCGGGATGTCGCTCAGGCACTCGGGGCATGCCCTGGTCGTCGGCGACTCGGACGGCTCGCCGGCCGCGCGCCGCGCCTCGAGCACGTTCAGCGGCTTCACGACGAAGAAGAAGATCGCCGCGGCGATGCTCAGGAAGGTGATGATGGCGTTCAGGAAGTCGCCATAGAGGAACGTGCTGTTGTTGATCGTGAAGCTCAGGCTGGCGAAGCTCGGCTTGCCGAAGATGGCCGCGATCAGCGGCGTGATGATGTCGGCGACGAACGCGGCCACGACCGCGCCGAACGCCGTGCCGATGACGACCGCGACGGCCAGATCGACGACGTTCCCGCGCAGGATGAACTGTTTGAACTCCTTCAGCAACGGTGACCCCCTCGGTGGCGATATCGGGACGATCGAGGAGGGTATCCGACGCCTATGATGGTGCGCATGGACGGCCCGGTCGTGATCCTGGGGGGCGGCTCGACCGGCGAGGCGGCGGCCGGCGCGCTGCGGTCGTTCGAGCCGCAGACGCCGATCACGCTCGTCGAGCAGGGGCTCGTCGGCGGCGAGTGCTCGTACTACGCGTGCATGCCGTCGAAGGCGCTCCTGCGGCCGCCCGAGGCGATCGCCGCGGCCCGGCTCGTGCCGGGGGCGGCCGAGGCCGTGACCGGCTCGATCGACGTCGAGCGGGCGTTCTGGCACCGCGACCAGGTCACCGGCAGTCTCGACGACTCGAGCCAGGAGACCTGGCTGGCCGACCGCGACATCGAGCTCGTGCGCGGGCAGGCGCGGGTGACGGAGCCCGGCGTCGTCGGGGTCGGCGACCGCTTGATCGGCTTCGAGCGGCTCCTGGTCGCGACCGGGTCGGTGCCGACGATCCCGCCCATCCCGGGCCTCGAAGACGTCGACTACTGGACGAACCGGGAGGCGACCTCGACGCACGTGGTGCCGGAGCGGCTGATCGTGATCGGCGCGGGCCCGGTCGGCTGCGAGCTGGCCCAGGCCTTCGGGCGGATGGGCTCGGCGGTCACGCTCGTGGACGTCGCCGAGCGCCTGATGCCGCGCGACCATCCCGACGCCGGCAAGCTGATCGCGGACGTCCTCGAGGGCGAGGGCGTCGGCCTGCGGCTGGGGGCGGAGATCGAGCGGGTGGAGCCGGGGATGCGCATGCACCTCGGCGGCGGCGAGACGCTCGCGGCCGACCGCATCCTGGTCGCGACCGGGCGGCGCGCGAACGTCGACGAGCTGGGCCTGGAGCCGCTCGGCGTGACGATCGGCAAGCGCGGCGTCGAGGTGGACGAGCACCTGCGTGCCGCCGCAACAGTGTGGGCGGCGGGCGACGCGACGGGCATCGCGATGTTCACGCACGTCGGCAAGTACCAGGCCCGGATCGCGGCCGCCGACATGGCCGGCCGCGAGGCGCGGGCCGATTACCGGGCGATCCCCGCGGTCACCTTCACCGACCCGCAGGTCGCCTCGGTCGGCGACACCTCGGGCGACGGGACGATCGTCGGCGAGCGCACCTCGGTGGCGCGCCTGTCGACCTACGAGCGGCCGAAGCGTCCGGGGTTCCTGAAGGTGTTCGCGGACCCGGAGCGGCGCGTGCTCGTCGGCGCGGTCGCGGTCGGCCCCGAGGCCGGCGAGTGGCTCGGCCAATTGACACTCGCCATCCGCGCCGAGGTGCCCGTCGACGTCCTG
The DNA here is from genome assembly GCA_036273515.1 of Gaiellales bacterium. Taxonomy (GTDB): domain Bacteria; phylum Actinomycetota; class Thermoleophilia; order Gaiellales; family JAICJC01; genus JAICJC01. The sequence goes on along the minus strand of DASUHM010000007.1, from coordinate 58,436 downwards.
CTCGACACGATCCAGCCCTACCCGACCTTCTCGGAAGCCGTCCAGTTCGCGGTACGCGACCTGGGCCTCGCTGAATAAACGGGTCTGACCCCGTTCATTCAGTTCACCGAGATGCGGAACGCGGCCGTGTAGGAGTCGCCGGGGCGGACCAGCTGGAGGCCGTCGCCGCTGGCCAGGGCGTTCGTCGGGGCCGTCATCGGCTCGTAGGCGATCAGGTCGTGTCCGGCCGGGGCGTAGACCTGGGCGTACTCGTAGCCCTCCAGGAGCTCGACGGCCAGGGTGCGGCCGCCGCCGGCGACCATGAAGCGCGGCAGGGGGCCCAGGTCGGTGTAGCCGTCGTCGAACGTGCGGTTCCCGAGCGGCCCGGGCGCGACGGTGACGGGCTCCTGCTCGCCGGTGGGGATGCTGCGCTCGTCGAGCACGAGCCGGGTGCGCGCGGGGACGTCGATCGTCCACTCCGCCCGGGGCGCGCCCGGCAGGCACAGGTAGGGGTGGTAGCCGAACGAGACCGGGCAGGGCCGGCGGCCGTGCGCGCGCAGCGTCGTATGGATCTCGAGGCCGTCCTCGTCGATCGTGGCCACCACGGTGAGGGTGTGCGGGTGCGGGAACACCTCGAGCACCGCCGGGTGATCGTGCGTGTCGAACTCGGCCCGCACCGACCGCGGCATCTGCTCGGTCACCCCGAACGGCAGCGCCCGCGGCAGGACGCCGTGGATCGGCAGGCCGTGCTCGTCCGGGTGCACGAGGTCGGACGCCGGCAGAGGCCGGGCCAGCCGGTTCGCCCAGGGGTGCAGCAGCGGGATCCCGAAGGTCGAGCCGCGCTCGCGGTATGCCGCGCGGCCGTCGCGGAGGGCGAGCACCTCGACCCCCTCGTGCATCAGCGAGCTCCCCACCATCGCGAGCTCGGGAATGAACGCCGCCCGTAACCCACCGGCGACGAGCGTCACCTCGTCGTCGCTCACGCCTCCGGCACCTGGACGAGCTCCACGGTGGCCCCGTCCGGGTCGGTCATGTAGACGACGATGCACCCCGCCCAGTGCCTGCCCGCCTCGGGCCCGAGCGACTGCGGCTTCGACCGCGCCTTCACGCCCGCCCTCACCAGCCGCCGGTACGTCGCGACGATGTCATCGACCTGGAACGCGATGTGATGGCCGGCGGCGTGCTCCGGCGGCGCCGTTCCGTCGCCCCGCTCGATCAGCTCGAGCACGCGCCCGTCGCCGAGGTCGAGGTCGGCGATCCGCACCTGCCCGGCCGCCTCGCCGGACACGGCCGTGAACGTCTCGCCAGCGGCGTCGACCTGCTCGCGCACCGGCACGCCCAGCAGGTCGCGGTAGAAGTGCAGCGAGCGGTCGAGGTCGGCCACCGTCAGGCTGGCGTGGTGCAGGCCGGTGACGGTCACAAGAGCCTCGCCGGGATCGCGTCGCGGGCGAACACCTCGTCGACCGTCTCCGCCCGCTTGACCACCTCCGCCTCGGCGCCGTGCACGAGCACCGTGGCCGGGCGGGGCAGGCCGTTGAAGTTCGAGGCGCAGGCGTCCTGGTAGGCGCCCGTGTCCAGGAAGGCGAGCACGTCGCCGGGCGCGACCGCAGGCAGGCGCGCGCCGGGCGCGATCACGTCGAACCCGCACGACATCCCGACGACGTCGGCGTCGAGCTCCGCCTCGGCGTCCGCCCGCGACGCCGCCACCACGCCGAAACGGGCGTGCTCGATCAGGAGGTCGGCCATGAACATCTCGGTCGTGTCGGTCTCGACCCACGCCCACTCCAGCGGCCGCGTCTGCCGCTTCGTGTTGCGCACGGTCGTCAGGTGGATGCCGGTGTCGGCGTAGAGCGCCCGGCCCGGCTCGGCCTCGAGCCGGACGCCGCGCGCGTCGACCCCCGCCTCCGCCAGCCCGGCGCGCAGCGCGGCGGTGAGCGCGTCGGCGATGGTCTCGATCGCCGGCCCCTTGCCGTGCCCGGTCGGGTCGCGCGGCGCCGGGTAGCCGCCGCCGACGTCGATCTGCTCCGGCCGCCAGCCGTCGAGGGCGCGGCACAGGTCGCCGATGGCCGCGGCGAAGCTCGCGCCCATCCCCGACCAGACCGCCGGATCGGTGCTGTGGCGGCCGAGGTGGGCCATGACGCCGACGAGCTCGACGCCCTCCGCGGCGAGGGCAGCCCGGCCGACCGCGGCCGCGTCCTCGAGCGCGATCCCGGGCTTGTAGCGCTGCGCCGAGTCGCGCACCGACCGGCCGGGATCGAGCTGGGACGGCTGGGTGAGGCCGTCGTAGTCCGGCCGCAGCCGCAGCCGCACCCGCGCAGTGCGACCCGTCTCCCGCGCCGCCGCAGCCACGAGGTCGAGCTCCCCCGGGCTGTCGAGGGTCACCCGGGCGCCTGCCGCGACCGCCCGGCGGACCAGCTCGGCGTCCTTCACCGAGCCGTTCACCGAGATCATCGCCGGCGTCGTCCCGGCCGTGAGCGCCGCGTGCAGCTCGCCCGGCCCGAACGTGTCGGCGCCGAGCCCCTCCGCGTTCAGGACGGCCCGAAGCGCGAGCGACAGGTTGGCCTTGAGCGAGGGCAGGAGCGACGTCGGCCCGTCGGGCCAGCCGGCCGCGAACGCCGCGCCGATGCGGCGGGCGTTTCGGCGCAGCTGGTCCTCCGAGACGACGTAGAGCGGCGTGCCGAACCGGCGGGCGAGGTCGACCGCGTCGCACTCCTCGATCCACAGGTGCCCCTCGCGGATCGAGAGGCAGTCGTCGATGCGCACGGCGAGGGTCACCTCGAGAGCCACATCTCCGGTAGAAGCTCGAAATAGGAGCCCGTGAAGACGAGGCCGTGCAGATTGGCCGACACGAACTTCGGCTCGTCGAGGTGCATGAACGGCGCCCAGCCCGCGTCGCGCTGCATGAACTGGTTGTCGATCTTCGCCCACATGGCGTTGCGGGCGGCGCCGAGCGGCATCCGCTTGGTGCGGTCGATCATCGCGTTCAGCGCCGGATCGTCGGTGTTCGAGACGTCGTTGTTCCCCACGTTCACGATGTGCTCACCGTTCAGCAGAGTATCGATGAAGTCCTCGCCCTCCGGGTAGTCCTGGTCGAAGTGGTTGAAGGCGATCTGGGGATCGGTCTTCTCGGACAGCAGGGTGTCCCAGTAGACCGAGTCGTCGATCGTGCGCACGCCGGTGACCTTGAGGCCGATCGAGCCCAGCACGCTCGCCAGGTACTGGGCCGCCTTGGGCGCCGGGTCGGCGTTCGTCGTCCAGATCTGCACCGGCGCGCCGACCGCACCCGCCTGCTGGATCAGCTGCTTGGCCTTGGCGACGTCGTGCGGGTACAGGTTCGGCTCGTGGTAGGCCGAGCCGAAGCTCGGCGGGATCACCGTCTCGGTGGGCGTGCCCTGGCCGCCGAAGAGCTTCACGAGCGCGTTTCGGTCGATGGCGTAGTTCACCGCCTGGCGCACCGCGAGCTTGTTGAACGGCGCCAGCCGCTCGTTCATCGAGAAGTAGGTGTCGTTGTTGCGCGGGTACATGTGCACCTGGCTCGGGTAGCGGGCCTTGAGCGCCGTCAACCGGTCGGGCGGCACCGCCTCCATGTACCAGTCGAGCTGGCCGTCGATCGTCTCGTTCACGGACTGCTCGGGCGTCACCCCGATCTGGATGTTCACCCCGTTCAGGTGGCCGTTCGGCGAGTTCGGCGACCACTGCGTGAAGTTGGGGTTTCGCACCAGCACGATCTGCTGCTTGGGCACGTAGGTCTTCACCATGTACGGCCCGGTCGCGACCCGCCACTGCGGATCCGTCGAGATGTCCTTGTACGGCATGCCGGCCGGCACGGCGAAGGCGAACGGCATCGCCATGATGTCCAGGAACGCGCCGTCGGGGTGGGTCAGGTGGAAGGCGATCGTCATCGCCTGGTCGTTGGCGACGATCCCCGAGATGTGTGCCGCCTTGTGGGCGGCGTAGGCGTTCGCGCCCTGGATGATCGTGTAGAAGCCGACGCCGGGCGAGCCGACGTGGAACAGCCGCTCGATCGCGAACTGGAAGTCGGACGGCTTCACCGCCCGGTTGACCGGCGGCGAGAAGCGCACGCCGGGATGGACGTGGAACGTATAGGTCAGGCCGCCGTCGGTCACCGCCGGCATCGCGGTGGCGATGTCGGGAACGACCTCGGAGCCGGCCGACCCCGAGGCCTTCTTGAACGTCAGCAGGCCGTTGTTCGTCGCCTCGAGCAGCTCCCAGCCCTCGACGGCGTAGGAGATGCCGGTGTCGAGGTGGTCGGGGTCGTCCGGGATCCCGGCGCGCAGCGTGCCGCCGTTCTGCACCCCGCCGCTCCCGCCGGAGCTCGACCCCGATCCGGAACCGCATCCGGCCGCGAGCAGCGCCACGGCCAGAACCCAAAGCGCGCGTCTCACCATCTGTCTTCCCTCCCACTCCGAAAGGTTCACTACTCGATCCGCGTGCGCGGGTCGAGCCACACATAGGCCACGTCGACGATCGTGTTGGCGATGACGACGAAGAAGGCCCCGTAGAGCGTCAGCGCCATCAGCGGCGGCAGGTCGAGGTGGGCGACGGACTCCTGGGCGTACTGGCCCACCCCCTCGATTCCGAAGATCGGCTCGATCAGGATGACGGTGCCGCCGACCGCCGCCCCGAAGTCGAGCCCGAAGAGCGTCACCACCGGGATCAGGCAGGTCCGCAGCGTGTGCCGCGTGAGCACGCGCCTCGCCGACAGCCCCTTCGCCCTGGCGGTGCGCACGTAGTCGGCGTTCATCACCTCGAGCATCGACGCCCGCACCACCCGCGCGTAGAAGCCGATCGAGACGACGGCGAGCACGATCCAGGGCAGGATCAGATGCTCCGCCCAGCCGACCGGGCTGGTCGCGAGCGGGACGTATCCGCCGGGCGGCACCCACGAGAAGATCGCCCACGAGTGATACCGGAACGTGAGCAGATAGAGCAGCACGGCGCCGAGCCAGAAGATCGGGATCGACACGCCTGCGAGCGCCAGCACCGTCAGGATGCGGTCGAGGAACCGGCCCTGGTGGATGGCGGACAGAACGCCGATCAGCACCCCGGTGACGAGCCAGATGACCGCCGCCCCCACCGCCAGCGCGAGCGTCCGCGGGATGCCCCGCTCGATGGTCGGGAGCACCGGCGTCTGATCCTGGTAGGAGATCAGGTCGCGCTTGATGAACAGCCGCTCCATCATGTCGCCGTACTGCACGTAGAGCGGCCTGTCGAAGCCCCAGTCCTTGCGGATCTGGCGGATGTTCTCCTGGGTCGGGTGGCGGCCGGCCAGCCGCAGCGCCGGGTCGCCGCCCGGGATGACGTTGAAGATCACGAACACGAGCACCGAGATCGCGAAGAGCACGATCACGAGGCCGACCATCCGCCTCAGGATGAACGCGCCCACGTCAGGTCACCGGATCCGGATGCGGGCGTGGGGATCGAGCGCGTCGCGCAGCGCGTCGCCGAGGACGTTCAGGGCGACGACGGTCACCATGATCGCGATCCCCGGGGCCACGGTCAGGGCAGGCGCGGTCACGATCGACGAATAGCCCTGCTCGATGATGTTGCCCCACGACGGCGTGAGCACAGGGACGCCGACGCCGAGGAACGAGAGGGCGGCCTCGACGAGGATGTTGTTCGCGACGATCAGCGTCAGCATCACGAGCGTGATCGACGCGATGTTGGGCAGGAGCTCCCGGAGCATGATGCGCACCGGCCCGGCCCCGGTCGCGACGGCCGCCTCCACGAACTCCATCCGCCGCAGCGCCAGCACCTGCCCGCGGATCGGCCGGGCCACGTAGGGCACGAAGACGACCGCGATCACCACGATCGGGATCGCGAGCGAGGTCGACGAGACGTGCAGCGGCCCCACCGAGAGCCCTCCCACCGCGAGCGTCGTCGCCAGCGCGACCGCGAGCAGGTACACCGGGAACGACCAGATCAGGTCGAGCAGCCGGCCGATGACCGAGTCGACGAAGCCGCCCCGGTAGCCGCCGACGAGGCCCAGGATGAGCGCGAGGAAGACGCAGAGGAGCGCCGACGTGATCCCGACGAACAGCGAGATGCGGCCCCCGTAGAGGATCCGCACCGCCAGGTCGCGGCCGTTGGCGTCGGCGCCGAGCATGTAGCAGGAGCGCAGGCCCGGCCCGACGGGCGTGCCGTCGAGGCCCACGACCGGGATGCGGTGGCCGCCCTGATGGATGTAGCCCTGGATGTTCTGGTCGTTCGGCCCGTGGTGGCAGGCCAGATCGACGAACAGCGGCGCCAGCGGGAAGCAGATCAGGAGGATCGCGATCAGGATCGCCGCCGAGATGATCGCGGCCGGGTTTCGCCGCAGCCGCCGCCACGCGAGCCCGAAGCCGCCCCGCCCCCCTGGTACGGCGACGGCCTCGACCGTCATGCGCCGTCAGTTGTCACTGCGAGAGCCACATCGACGGGAAGAGCTCGAAGTACGTGCCGTTGAAGACCAGCCCGTGCAGGTGCGGCGAGACGAACTTCGGCCACTGCCGGTTCATGAACGGCGCCCAGCCGGCGTCGTTCTTCATGTACAGGTAGTCGAGCTTCGCCCAGACGGCGTTCCGGGCCGGACCGAGCGGCATCCGCTTGGCCCGGTCGATCATCTGGTTGTAGGCGGGGATGTTCGTGTTCGAGACGTTGTTGTTGCCGACGTTCACGATGTGCTCGCCGTTCAGCAGCACGTCGAACCAGTCCTGGGCCTCGGGGTAGTCCTCGTTCCAGTCGTTGAAGGCGATCTGGGGGTCGCCCTTCTGGGTCGAGATCGTCGGCCAGTAGACGGACTCGTCCTCGGTCTTCACCGTCGCGTGCAGGCCGATCTGGTTGAGCACGCCGGCCACGTACTGCACCGCCTTCGGCGTCGGGTCGGTGTTGTGCCCCCAGACGGTCACGTTCACGCCCTCCACCCCGGCCTGCCGGATCAGCTGCCTGGCCTTGGCGATGTCGTGCGGGTAGAGGTGGTGCGGCTTGTAGGCCGAGCCGAACCCGGGCGGGACGATGTTCTCGGTGGGCGTGCCCTGGCCGCCGAAGATCTTTACCAGCGCGTTTCGGTCGATGGCGTAGTTCACGGCCTGGCGCACGGCCAGCTTGTTGAACGGCGCCAGCCGCTCGTTCATCACGAAGTAGGTCGTGTTGTTGCGCGTGAAGAGGTGCACCTGGTCGGGGTAGCGGGCCCGAAGCTCGGTCAGCCGGTCGGGCGGCACCGCCTCGAAGTACCAGTCGAGCTGGCCGTCGGCGATCTCGTTCACCGACTGCTCGGGCGTGACGCCGATCTGGACGTCGATCTGGTTCAGGTGGCCGTTCGGCGAGTCGCTTGTCCACTGGTGGAAGTTCGGGTTGCGGGTGATGACGAGCTGCTGCTTGGGCGTGTAGCTCGACACCCGGTACGGGCCCGTGGCGATGCGCCACTGCGGCAGCGTGGAGATGTCCTTCGACGGCGTCCCGGCGGGCAGGACGAACGCGAACGGCGTCGCCATGTAGTCGAGGAAGGTGCCGTCGGGCTGGGTCAGGTGGAACGTGATCGTGCCCTTGGCGTCGTTCGCGACGATGCCCGAGATGCCACCCTTCCGGCTCTTGGCGTAGGCGTTCGCGCCCTCGATGCCGGTGAAGAACGAGAGGCCGCCGGAGTCGATCCGGAACAGGCGCTCGATCGAGAACTTGAAGTCGGACGGCTTCACCGCCCGGTTGACCGGCGGCGAGAACATCACGTTCGGGCGGACATGGAAGGTGTAGGTCTTGCCGCCGCCGGTCACGGCCGGCATGGCCGTGGCGATGTCGGGCACGATCTGCGCGCCCTCGCCGCCGGCGGCCTTCTTGAACGTGAGCAGGCCGTTGTTCGTCGCCTCGAGGATCTCCCAGCCCTCGTTCGTGTACGACAGGCCCGGGTCGAGGTAGTCCGGGTTGTCGGGGATCCCGGCGCGCAGGGTGCCGCCGTCGACCGGCGCCCCGGACGACCCACTGCTGCCGCCGCTCCCGCTGCCGCTCCCGCCGCACCCGGCCGCCACGAGGCCGGTGGCCAGGATCGCGGCCAGCGCCGCGCGTCTCACCGGACGCCTCCGGTCGGGCCGACGGCGCCGCGCTCGATCGCCTCGGCCACCGCGGGCATGGCCGCGGCCGCCGCCTCGAGCGTGCGGTCGATGTCGGCGTCCGTGTGGGCGCCGGAGACGAAGAAGAGGCCCTCCTGCGGCGGCTGGATCAGGACGCCGCGCTCGCGCAGGCCGGAGTACAGGTGGGGGAAGGGGCTGCCCTGGACGATCCCGTGGCCCGTGCGGTAGTCCTTCGGCGGCTCGGGCGCGAACCAGAGCTGGAAGAGGCTGCCGATGCCGCTCCAGCAGGCCTCGACGCCGGCCGCCGTGGCGGCTTCGACCAGGCCGTCCGCCAGCCGCCGCCCGCGCGCCTCGAGGTCGTCGTAGAAGCCGGGGGCGCCCGTCACGCCCGCGGCGGCGATGACGGCTGCGCACACGAGCGGGCTGGAGTTGTAGGTGCCGCCGTGCATCGTCCGGCCGTCGGTCACCATCTCCATGATGTCGCGGCGGCCGCCCAGGGCGGCGACCGGGACGCCGGCGCCGAGCGCCTTGGCGAGCACGGTCAGGTCGGGCATGACCCCGAACAGCTCCTGCGCGCCGCCCGGGGCGACCCGCATGCCCGTCAGCACCTCGTCGAAGATCAGGAGCGCGCCATGCTCCGTGGCCAGCTCGCGCATCCGCTCGAGGTAGCCGGGCGCCGGCATGATGGCGCCCATGTTGCCCATGATCGGCTCGGTGATGACCGCGGCGATCTCGGAGCCGTGCTCGGCGAAGATGCGCTCCAGCGCCTCCGTCTCGTTCCAGGTGCCGATGATCAGCGTGCTCGCGACCGCCGGGGGCATCCCGGCGGAGCCGGGCGCGGGCGCCGGCGCCTCGGCCGGCCCCCACTCCGCCGGCCCGGGATGGCCCGACCAGTGGATTGCGTCCGACCAGCCGTGATAGTGGCCCTCGAAGCGGAGGATCTTCTCGCGGCCGGTGAACGAGCGGGCGAACCGGATGGCGTACTGCACGCACTCCGTGCCGGACTGACCGAAACGCAGCAGGTCGATCGACGGCATCCGCGCGGTGACCGCCGCAGCGGCCTGGCCCTCGAGGTCGTGGGCGAGCGAGAAGAGGGAGCCGCGCTCGCGCAGCGTCTCGGTGACCGCGTCGATCACGGCGGCCGGGCGATGGCCCAGGATCAGCGGGCCCTGACCCATCACGTAGTCGATGAAGTCGTTGCCGTCCTCATCGGTGATGTGGGCGCCCTGTCCGCTGCGCACGAACACGGGCACGGGCAGGTACCCGGAGCGGTGCGAGCGGGTGCCGGAGCCGACGCCGCCGGCGATGCTCCCGGCGGCGAGGTCGTAGAGCTCCGCGGAGCGGGCCGTCGACGGGGTGACGTGGGTGTCGCTCATGCGCTTGCCTCCAGTTCCTCGAGCTCGAGCCAGGCTCCGTAGTGCGTGCAGGTGCGGGCGGCGGCCTCGGCTCCGAGCCGGAGCGCCGTCTCGAGCGTCCCGCCCTCGACGAGGGTCGAGATGCACGCGGCGATGTAGGCGTCGCCGGCGCCGAGCGTATCGACGACCGATACGGGCACCGGCGGCTGGTGGTGGATGCGGCCGGCCAGGGCCAGGCTGCCGTGGCGGCCGCGGGTGACGACGGCGGACCCCGCCCCGGCGGCGACGGCGCTCGAGGCCAGGTCGCGGGCCTCGCCGGCCTCCGCGCCGGGGGCGGACAGGAAGGCGACCTCGAGGTGCGGGCAGAGCTCGGCCATCCGCTCCGGCGAGGACGCGTGCGAGAAGTCGTAGGAGAGCCGGGTGCCGGCGCGGCGCAGGCCGGTGAAGCCCTCGACGCCCCCGGCCAGCCCGGCGCCGTGCACCCAGGCGCGCCCGCCGAGGCCGGCGAGCGTGGCCGGATCGGGCCGGTAGGCGCCGCTCTCGCCGAGCACCTCGCTCTCGAAAACGCGGTCGCCGTCGGGCGTCAGCCGGATCGTGGTCACCCCCGTCGCGCCCGGGCCGACGTGCACGTGCGAGGTATCGATGCCGCGCGCCCGGGCGGCATCGCGCACCGTCTCGCCGGCGTCGTCCGACCCGACGGCGCCTGCGTAGGCGACGTCGTGGCCGTGGTCTCGCAGTCCGATCGCGACGTTGAGCGCATTCCCGCCCACGAACTCCCGGTCGAGCGGCGGCAGGTAGTGGTCGAGGCAGTTGTCGCCCATCGTCGCGACCGGCTTCACGGCCAGCCCGCTCCGGACAGCACCTGGTGGCCCATGAGCGCGCGCTCGTCCAGGTCGTCGATCCCGCGCAGCAGCGTGGAGTAGACGATGAACCACTGCAGCGCGACCTTGAGGACGAAGGGCTGCAGCTGGGGGTGGACGCCGGGGTGGTCGTGGGCGTCGAACATGCGCACCCGGGCGCCCTGCGCCGCCGCCACCGATGCGGAGCGCTCGGCGACCGGCCGCGACTCGTCGCTCCCGAGCAGGAAGATCATGTCCGGCGAGTGGCGGTCGAGCATCTCGGCGGGGCCGTGGCGGAACTCGCTGCTCTCGATCACCGAGCTCGCGATCCGCATGTTCTCCATGAAGACGGTCAGCCCGAACTTGTAGGCGAGGCCGTAGAGCGGGCCCGCGGCGAGGCAGTAGATCAGGTCGGAGCCGGCCAGCTCCTCGGCCAGCTCGCGGCCGCGGGCGCGGGTGTCGCGAAAGGCGGCGCCGACCTCGGCCGGGATCCCGGCGAGCGCGTCGAGCACGCCCTCGGCGGCGCGGTCGCCCTCGAGCCGGCCCCACTCGCAGGCGAAGGTCGTGACGGCGGCCAGCGGCAGGCTGTAGAGCCCCGGCGAGCCGTACATGAGGATCTCGTCGGCCTCGGTGCCGATCGGCGTATCGGGCTTTCCGACCAGCGCCACCGTGCGCGCGCCCCGCTCGCGGGCGAAGCGCAGGGCGGCCAGGGTGTCCTCGGTCTGGCCGGAGTACGACGCCAGGAAGACGACGGAGTCGGGGCCGAGCCGCTGCGGCGCGCGCCAGATCAGGTCGTAGGAGAGGGAGACGTCCGACGACGCCGGGACGTAGCGGTCGAAGAGCAGCTTGCCCGACCACATGCTGGCCCACGAGCCGCCGCTGCCCACGAAGAACACGTGTCGCGTGCCGGCCGAGCGGCAGCGCGCCGCCAGCTCGCGCATCTGGGCGGCGCCGTCGCCCATGAAGCGGGTGAGGTCGGCCTCCAGATGGGGCGAGCTGAAGAGCTCGGAACCGAGCGCGACGTCGACGCGATGCTCGAGATCGGACATGACTGAGAACGCTATCATCTCGCCCGATGTCTGTCACCATCCGTGACGTTGCGCGGGCCGCCGGGGTCTCCACGGCGACCGCCGCCCGCGCGCTCGGCGGCTACGGACACGCGTCCCCGGCCGCCCGCCGCAAGGTGAGCGAGAGCGCCCGCCAGCTCGGCTACCGGCCGAACGTCGTCGCCCGCGCGCTGGTCTCCCGGACGACCACGACGGTCGGACTCGTGGTCGGCGACATCGAGAACCCGTTCTTCGCCGCGGCCGCACGCGGCCTGGCCGACGTGATGGACGCGCACGGCTACACCGTGCTCCTGGCGAACGCCGACGAGGACGCCGGCCGCGAGCGCCGCGCCGTCGACGCCCTGCGCGCCCGCCAGGTCGACGGCATGGTGGTCGTGCCGGCGCCCGGCGCCTCGCCCGAGCACCTGGCCGAGCTCGTGACGGCCGGCGTCCCGCTCGTCCTGCTCGACCGGGCCGTCGTGGGCGTCGCAGCCGACAGCGTGCTGGTGCGAAACGTGGCCGGGGCGCGCGCGGCCGTCGCCCATCTGGCCGGCCTCGGCCATCGCCGCATCGGCGTCGTCTCCGACTCGCCCGAGATCACATCGTCGGCCGAGCGCATCCAGGGCTACCGGCAGGCGCTGCGGGCGGCCGGGATCGCGCCCGAGCCCGGCCTCATCTCGATCGGCGGGCCGACCCGAGACGACGGGGAGGCGGCGGCGCTGCGGCTGCTCGACCGCCCCGATCGGCCGACGGCGGTCTTCACCGCGAACAACTTCATGACCGTCGGCGCCCTGCGCGCCGCCCGGTCGCTCGGCCTGCGCATCCCCGAGGACGTGGCGCTGGTCGGCTTCGACGACCTCGAATGGACGACGCTCGTGCAGCCGCCGGTCACGGTCGTCCGCCAGCCGGTCGCCGATCTCGGCCGGGTCGCCGGCGAGCGGCTGCTGCGCCGGCTCGAGGGCGACGCCGGCCCGCCGAAGCGGATCCGGCTCGACGCCAACCTGATCGTGCGCGGCTCGTGTGGGGCGGGGGCATGACGACGGCCGAGCTGGTCGCCCGGCTGGTCGCGGTCGACTCGACCAACCCGGACCTCGTGCCCGGCGGCGCCGGCGAGGCGGGCGTGGCCGCCGTGATCGCCGAGCACATGGCCCGGCTGGGCCTCGAGGTCGACCTGTGGGACGCCGCCCCCGGCCGCCCCAACGTGGTCGGCCGCCTGCCGGGCACGGGCGGCGGGCGATCGCTCATGTTCTGCGGCCACACCGACGTGGTCGGCGGCGAGCCGGGCGCGTTCGTGCCGCAGGTGCGTGACGGCCGCATGCACGGCCGCGGCACCTGCGACATGAAGGCGGGGATCGCGGCCGCGCTCGCCGCCGCCGGGCGCGTCGCGGCAGATCCGCCGGCGGGGGACGTGCTGGTCGCCTGCGTGATCGACGAGGAGTGGCAGAGCGTCGGCGCGCAGGCCCTGGTGGAGCGCTACGGCGCCGACGCGGCCGTGCTGCCCGAGCAGTCCGATCTGGACGTCATCTTCGCCCACGGTGGGTTCGCCTGGTACGACGTCGTCAGCCGCGGCGTCGAGGCCGCGGGCGGCCGGCCCGAGCGGGGCCGCGACGCGATCACCCTGGCCGGGCCGGTCCTGACCGGCATCGCCGAGCTCGAGCGCGAGCTGGCCGCGCGGGAGACGCCGGAGTGGGGGCGGCCGAGCGTGCACGCCTCGACCATCCAGGGCGGCCGCGACTACCCGAGCTACCCGGGCGAGTGCGTGATCGGCGTCGAGCGGTGCATCATGCCGGGCGAGACGGTGGCCGGGTCGCTGGCCGAGATGGCGGCGCTGCTCGATCGCGCCCGGGCCGCCGACGCCAACTTCGACGGCGAGTGCCGGACGGTCGTCGCCCGCGAGCCGGTGCTGCTCGACCGCGACGAGCCGGTGGTGCGGGCCGCCGTCGAGGCGGCTGCCGCGGTGCTCGGCCGGGCGCCGGTCGTGCGCAGCGACTACGGCTGGATGGACTCGGGGATCCTGGTCGAGGCGGGCATCCCCTGCGTCGTCCTCGGCCCCACCGGCGACGGCCTGCACACGGTCGACGAGTGGGTCGACCTGGAGTCGGTCGACCAGTGCGCGGATGCGTACGTGCGGATGATCCGCGCCCTCTGCGCCTGACGGCGTGACCGATACAGTCCTGCCTCCATGCGGCGCCCCTTCCTGCTGTTCTACGTCCTCGTCTTCCTGGACGAGGTGGCGCTGCTCGCGATCGTGCCGCTCCTCCCGGCCTACACGCGGACCTATCACCTCTCCGATGTCGAGGCGGGCGCGCTGCTCTCGGCCGCCAGCCTCGCGATCGTCGTCGCGTCCGTCCCGGCGGGGCGGCTGAGCGACCGCTTCGGCGCGCGCATCGTCACCCTGGTCGCCTCCGGGATCGCGGCGGCGGCGATGCTCGGGAGCGCCGTCGCCCCGAGCTACGTCGCGCTGCTCGCGGCCCGCGCCGCCTTCGGCGTCGGCTCGGGGACGATCTGGTCGGCGGGCATCTCGTGGCTGAGCGACTCGGCCGAGGAGGACATCCGCGACCGCGCCCTGGCCCTGGTCGTCACGACGGCGGGCGTGGGCTCGATGGTCGGGCCCGTGGTCGCCGGCGTTCTGGCCGACCATGTCGCCGACGGGGCCGTGTTCGCCGTGGCCGGGGTGCCGATGATCCTCATCGTGGGCGCGCTCGCGCTCAGCGATCCCGGCACGCGAAAGCACCACGGCCACCAGCCGCTCCGCGAGATCACCGCCGGCATGCGCGCCTCGCCGCTCCTGTTCGGCGCCATCGCGATCATGCTGCTCGGCGGCGTCGGCGACGGCGTCATCAACCTGGTCGCGCCGCTCCAGCTCGGCGACCTCGGCCTCTCCTCCGGCGAGATCGGGGCGTGGTTCTCGGTCGCTTCGACGATCTTCATCGGGTCGAGCCTGGCCGTCGCCCGCGTCGGCCGCAGGGCCGTCTCGCTGCGGTTGGCGGGGCTGATGGCCGCGTTCCAGGCGGTCGCGCTGATCCCGGTGCTCCTGTCGGGCGCGATCGCGCCGATCATCCTGACGGTGCTCGTGCGCTCGGTCGCGGTGGGGCCGCCGTACGCGATGGCCTTCCCGCTCGGCGCCCTCGGGGCGGGCCGGCTCGGCTTCGGGACGGGGACGGTGAACGGCCTCATGGGCGTCGTCTGGGGGGCAGCGAACTTCGTCGGGCCGCTCGCCGCCGGGGCGGTGATCGCCGGGGCGGGCGACCGGGCCGCCTACGCGCTGCTGGCCGTCTGGTGCCTCCTGATCTCGCTCCTCCTGCTGCGCGCGGGCCGGCGCGAGGACGCCGCCACCGCGGCGGCCGCCGCCGCGCCGTGACCACCGATCCGCGATAGTCCCCGGCCATGGATCTCGCCCTCACCGACGCCCAGCGCGAGCTGCGCGAACGGGCCGCCCGCTACGTCGACGACGTCCTCATCCCGCTCGAGGAGCAGGCGGAGCTGGCCGGCGGTCGCCTGCCCGACGCCGCCGTCGCCCGCGTCAAGGACGCCGCCCGTGCGGCCGGCCTGACCGGCGGGAACCACGCCGCGGAGCACGGCGGCCAGGGCTGGTCGGCGTTCGAGCAGGTGCTCGTCCAGGAGGAGCTCGGCCGCAATACCAACGGCGTCTGGTGGCACATGGGCGGCGGCTACAACGTGCTCTCGCGCGGCACGCCCGAGCAGGTCGAGCGCTACCTGCTTCCGACGCTGCGCGGTGAGCGGGCCGATGCCTACGCGGTCACAGAGGGCGGCGCCGGCTCGGACCCGGGCGGCATCGCCGCGACCGCGGAACGCACCGCGAACGGCTGGCGCATCCGCGGCGAGAAGTGGTTCGTCACCTCGGGCGACATCGCCGACTACGACATCGTGATGGTGAACGTGGTGGACGGCGACGAGCGCCTGCCGACCCTGTTCCTGGTCGATCGCGACCGGCCCGGCATCGACGTGGTCGACGACCCGCCGTTCACGCACAACTACCCGCACGGCCACCCGACGGTGCGATACGACTGCGAGGTGGCGGCCGACGCCGTGCTCGGCGGCGACGAGATGATCGGCCGCGGCGGCGAGCTCCAGCAGATGTGGTTCGTGGAGGAGCGCATCCACATCGCCGCCCGCTGCGTCGGCGCGATGCGGCGGCTGCTCGACGAGGCGGTGGCCTGGGCGATCGGCCGTGAGCAGTTCGGGCAGCGCATCTACGACTTCCAGGGAATCAGCTTCCCGCTGGCCGACTCGGCCGCCGACTGCGCCGCCGCCCGCCTGCTCACCTATCAGGTCGCGCAGCTGGTCGACGACGGCGCCGACCCCAAGCTCGTCCACGGGCGGGCGGCGATGGCGAAGCTGTTCGCCTCCGAGGCGGCGTGGCGCTGCGCCGACCGCTGCGTCCAGGTGCTCGGCGGCCGCGGCTACATGCGCACCTACGCGGCGGAGCGGTTCCTGCGCGAGCTGCGCGTCGACCGCATCTGGGAGGGCACGAGCGAGATCCAGCGCCTGATCGTCGCCCGCGGCCTCGAGAAGCGCGGCGTGGAGCGCATGCTCGACGTGGAGGGGTAGCCAGGTGGGGGCTGTCCCCGCGTGTTTTACCAGAGGTCGATCGGCAGCTCGAACGCGACCACCGTGCCCGATCCGGGCGCGGAGCGGACGTCGAGGCTGCCGCCAGCCAGGTGGAGCCGCTCGCGCATCGTGTCGAGGCCCATGCGCCGCTGGCGGCGGCTGCGCTCGAGCGCGGCTTCGACGTCGAACCCGGCGCCGTCGTCGGTGACGCGGCCGTGCAGGCGGCCGTCGCGCGCCTCGATCTGGATGCCGATCGCGGTCGCCCGGGCGTGCTTGCGGATGTTCACGACCGCCTCGCGCACGGTGCGGTAGGCCAGCTCCTCGACCACGTAGTGGTAGCGGTCCGGCGCCACCGACACCGAGGTGCCCACGCCGGCCTCCTCGGCGAGCTGGTCGGCCAGGTCGGCCAGCGCCCCGGCCAGGCCCTCCTCCTGGAGGCTCGGCGGGCGCAGCTCGAACATGAGCCGGCGGGTGCGGTCGGTGGCTGCGCCCAGCGTGCGCCGCGCGGCGCCGACGACGGCCGCGATCCGCTCGCCGTCGCCGGTCTCGGCGACCTGTCCGAGCCGGTCGAGCGCCACCAGGCAGGCGGTCAGCACCTGGACGGTGTCGTCATGGAGCTCGGCCGCCAGGCGGCGCCGCTCCTGCTCCTCGGCCCGCAGCAGCCGCTCGATCGCGGTGCGGCGGTCACGCTCGCTGAGGCGCACGCGCTGCTCGAGCCGGCGCACTCGCTCGCGCAGGCGGGCCACCTCGAGCGTGCCCATGCCGTCGCCGCGAGCCGCCGGCGACACGACGCTGGCCGTTTCGTCAACGCGCGATGCCACTCGCTACGGAGTCTCCGCCACGCCGCGGTCGACCGCGCCGAGCCCGTTCCAGAGCGCCTCGAGCGCCGCCTCGAAGTTCCCCGAGCGCTGTTCGACGAGGGCGAGCACCTGGTTCGCCTCGGCCACGTAGTGCGGCGCGGCCGTGTGCTCCAGGAGCTCGATCGCGCTGCGGCACAGGAACCGGGCCTCGTCGAGCTCGCCGTCGTGCAGCGCGGCGCGGGCCAGGACGAGCGTCGCGCTGCCCGCGACGCCCGGCTCCGTGGCCTCGGTCTCGGCCAGCGCCCGCCTGGCCGCCTCCCGCGCCCCTTCGACATCCCCGGCGATCAGCGCCGCCCGACCGCGGTCCGCGCTCAGCGTTGCCAGCTCCGGCGCCGCCCCCGCGTCGCGCATGAGCTCGCCTGCCCGCTCCAGATGGGCGTCGGCCTCGGCCGGCCGGCGCTGGTCGACGAGGATGCCGCCGAGGACCGCGTGCGCGCGCCCCAGCAGCAAGGTGTGCTCGGTCTCCTCGAGCTGGGCGACGACCTCGCCCATGTACCGCTCCGCCAGCCGCAGCCGGCCCTGCTCGGCGTACGTCCGCGCCATCGCCCAGGCCAGGCGGGTGCGCGCGATCGGGTCGGCGATCGACTCCTCGACCTCGAGCACGTCGGCCAGGACGGCCTCGGCGTCTGCGAACCGGCCCTGATCCGTATAGGCGCTCGCCAGGTAGACCCCGAAGCGGATCACGCCGCGGGCGTCGACCGGCGGCTTGCGGGTCTCCTCGAACGCGGAGCGCAGCACCGAGATCGCCCGGGACAGGTCGCCGACCCCGGCGTGCGCCCGCCCCAGCGACTCGTGCAGCCCAGGCCGCAGGCGCGCCGACGCGCTCGGCTCGAGCTCGCGCGCCTGCTCGAAGAGCGCGACGGCCCGCTCGTCGTCGCGCTGGTCGATGGCCAGCTGCCCCATGCCCTCGATCGCCCGGCTGAGCGCATGCATGTCGCCGCACGCGCGGGCCTCCTCGGCGAGCGTCTGCAGCGACTCGGCGGCGTCCTCCGCGCCCATCCGCACTGCCATCTCGGCCAGGCCGATGCGAGCTGGGAGGATCGTCCCCCCGGCGGCTCGGCCCGCCAGCTCGGCGGTCGTGACACCGAGCCGGCGGGCCAGCTCCGCCAGGATGCGCGGCGACGGCACCCGCTCCCCGGCCTCGATCCGGCATATGTATGCCGGAGAGCATCCCGGGAACGCGAGCTGCTTCATCGACAGACCGCGCTCGGCTCGCACCGCACGCAGCCGCCGACCCAGCGATGACGGGTCGTCGACGTGCGTTGGTGCAGGGCGGCCCACGGTTCACAGCATAACCTGCAACAGGGGTTCTGTCGATGCGAATTGACGAAACGCGTCAGCATCGGTACCGTGTCCCCTCCCCGGGGTCCACGCGAGTAAGGAGCGCCGAGATGTACGCCGGCAGGCTCTGGCCGTAAGTCATTCAGAACGTCCGGCGCCCGCGGTCGCGCGACCTGCGGGGCGCGACGAGACCTGGAGCCGCGGCGGGCAGGCCGCGGCTCAGGTTTCGAGGGTGACCGGGTTCCGGAGCGTTCCCACCCCGTCCACCCAGACGTCGACCACGTCGCCGTCGCGCAGGTAGCGCGGAGGGGTGCGTGAGTCGCCCACGCCGCCGGGCGTGCCGGTGGCGATCACGTCGCCCGGCTCGAGCGTCATCCCGGCCGAGGCGTACTGGATCAGCTCGACGATCGAGAAGATCAGGTTGCGTGTGTTCGAGCTCTGGAGCTCCTCGCCGGAGACCGTCGTCCTGATGTCGATCGCCGTCAGGTCGACGCCGTCCGCCGACACGACCGAGGGCCCCATGGGCGCGAACGTGTCGAAGCTCTTGCCGAGCGTGAACTGGCGCAGCGGCGTCTCGAGCTGGGCGCGGCGGCCGGAGACGTCGTTCAGCGCCGAGATGCCGCCGACCGCGGCCCGGGCCGCATCGGCATCGGCGCGGTAGGTGCGCCGGCCGATCACGACGGCCACCTCGCCCTCGTAGTCGGGCCGCGTCTCCTCGCGCGGCACGACGATCGTCTCGCCGTGGCCCACGAGCGCCGACGGCCACTTGGCGAAGAGCACCGGCACCGAGGGGATGTCGAGCTCGGACTCCTCGGCGTGGTCGCGGTAGTTCAGGCCGATCCCGATCAGCTTGCGCGGCACGCATGGATGCAGCAGCCGGGAGGCGGCGACGGCCGCCCGCTCGCCCGCCGCCGCGGCGATGCCCTCCCAGGCCTCTGGCGAGGCGTCGAACCCGATCGCGGGTGCGGGCCCGGCGTCGACGATGTGGTCGTCTTCGAGCCGGCCGAGCCGCGGAGCGCCGTCGGTGCCGGCGTAGCGGACCGCCTTCAACGGCCCTGCTCCGTCCGCAGCACCTTGAGCGCGTTGATCGCGCGCGGGATGCCGGTGTACGGCGCGGTCTGGAGGATCGCCTCCTCGATGTCCGCGTCCGAGACGTCGATCGCGCGCAGCGCCTCGATGTGGGCGGCCACCTGGGGGTCGGAGCTGCCGAGCCCGGTGAGGAGCCCGAGGATGATCAGCTCGCGCTCGCGCGCCGAGAGGCCGCCGCGGCTGTGGACGTCACCGAACACCCAGTCCACGAGCCAGCTCGCCATGGGCTCGCCCATCCGCTCCAGAAACGCGTCGCCGCCGGGGTGGTCACCCAGCTCGGCGAGCCGCGCCGTTCCGCGCTCGTGGCGCTCCGCCTGGTCCATCATCGCGACGACCTCCTTGACCCTCTTCGGGCCACGGGATACTGTATCCAATCGTGGCCGACACCCGTGTGCGCGTGGACGTTACCGGAACTCCACGGTGGGGCGCCCTGCGGGGCGACCGGGTGTTCCTGGACGGCGGCGGCGAGGTCTCGGCGGCCGACGCGACCTTCCTCGCGCCGGTCGAGCCGACCAAGATCATCGCCACGCACCTCACCTACCGGAGCCGTGTCGAGGAGTACGGTGCACGCGTGCCGGCCGAGCCGTCGTACTTCATGAAGCCGCCGTCGACGCTGAACGGGCACCGCGGCCTCCTGCGCCGCCCGCGCGGCGCCCGCTTCCTGAACTACGAGGGCGAGGTGGCAGCCGTGATCGGCCGGCCGATGCACCGCGTGCCCGAGTCCGAGGTGCTCGGCTACGTGGCCGGCTACGCGCCGGCGAACGACGTCGGGCTGCACGACTTCCGCCACGCCGACCGCGGCTCCATGCTGCGGGTGAAGGGGCAGGACGGCTTCTGCCCGATCGGCCCCGGGCTGACGGCGGCAGCCGACTTCGACCCGACCGACTTCCGCATCCAGACCTTCGTGAACGGCGAGGTCGTTCAGGACGGCACCGCGGACGACCTGATCTGGCCGATCGCCTACCTGCTGGCCGACCTGAACCGCCTGATCACGCTCGAGCCGGGCGACGTCGTCCTCACCGGCACGCCGGCCAACTCGCGGCCCATGGAGCCGGGCGACACCGTTGTCGTCGAGGTGTCCGGGCTGGGCCGGCTCGAGAGCCACGTAGTCGACTGGGACGTCGACCTGGCCGGCCCGGGCGAGCAGCCGCAGGTGTCGGCGCAGACGCTGCACGTGGCCACGGCGATCCCGGAGGACGAGGCGGAGCGGGCCGTCGCGGCGGGGGAGGCGAGATGAGCCAGGCCGCCCAGGAGTCCGCGGGGGTCGCCGCCCGCACCGGGCGGCAGTTCCTCGACGGCCTGCGCGGCGACGCCCGCGAGCTGTGGCTGAACGGCGTCAAGATCACCCACCCGCTCGACCACGACGAGCTGCACGGCGCGGCCCTGTCGCTGGCCCGTGTCTACGACCTCCAGCACGAGCACGCCGACGAGATGCTGGCGCCGTCGCCGGCGGACGGGCGCCTCGTCAACGTCACCCACCTGATCCCGCGCTCGCGCGAGGACCTGGAGCGGCGGCGGCGGGCGATCGAGATCGTGGCGTCCCTCTCCGGCGGGACGATGGGCCGCACGCCCGACTACCTGAACGTCACCTTCGCCTGCTTCGCCGGCCGCTCCGACGTCTGGGCCCGGCGCGGCAACGAGCAGGGCGCCGAGAACCTGGTCGCCTACCAGGCCGAGATGCGCGACCGCGACCTCTCGACGACCCACTCGATCATGAACCCGCAGGTCGACCGCTCGAAGCCGGAGGCCGAGCAGGCCGCCGGCCAGGTGGCGCTGCACAAGGTGGGCGAGACGGAGAGCCACATCACCGTGCGCGGCGCCCGCATGCTGGCGACGCTGGCGCCTTTCGCCGACGACCTCACGATCTACCCGGGCTCCGACATCCGCCCGCAGGACGGCCGCTACGCACTCTCGTTCGCGGTCCCGATGGCGACGCCGGGACTCAAGTTCATCTGCCGCGACTCCTACTCGAAGTCGCGCTCGCAGGTCGACTTCCCGCTCTCGTCGCGGTTCGACGAGATGGACGCCGTGGCGATCTTCGACGACGTCGAGGTGCCGAAGTCGCGCGTCTTCCTCGACGGCGACACCGAGGGCTACTCCGAGGTCATCACCGACACGGGCTGGCGCGGCCACATCATGCACCAGGCATTCACACGCGCCTACGTGAAGCTGTCGTTCGCGTTCGGGCTCGGCCACATGATCGCGAACACGACCGGCGTCGGCCGCTTCGACCACATCCAGGAGAAGCTCGGGCAGATGTGGAACATGGCCGAGCTGACCCGTTCGGCCATCGTGTCGGCCGAGGCCGGGTCGGCGCTCGACGAGGGCGGCGTCTGGTACCCCGACGACCGGCCGTTCCTGGCGCTGCGCGGCGAGATGCCCAAGTGGCTGCCCTACTGCAACGAGCTGCTCCAGCTGATCGGCGGCGGCGGGTTCATGTGCACGCCGTCTCAAGCCGACATGACGGGGCCGATGGCCGACGCGATCGCGACCTTCTACCAGGCTGCCGGCGCCGACGCGGAGCGCCGCATCCGCCTGTTCCGGCTGGCGTGGGACTACATCGGCTCCGACCTGGGCGGCCGCGGCGAGCTCTACGAGCGCTTCTACCTGTCCGACTCGTGGCGGATGACGGCGCTCGCCTACAAGATCGCCGACAAGCGCTTCCCCGAGTCACTGGTCGAGCAGTTCCTGCAGGATTAGATGGCGCACCAGTCCGGATATTCGCTCCCGCTCTCGCCCCGCGGCACCGCGTCGCTCGTGCCGGCGCCGCCCTGGCACTACGTGGGCGACTTCCTGGTCATCGAGTACTGGGCCGATCCCGCGGCCGTCGCCGCCGTCCTGCCCCAGGGGCTCGAGCCGCACGCCGATCCGGGCCGTTGCGCGGCGCTCTTCGTCGACTGGCAGTCGTGCTCGGACTCAGGCGAGGAGCTGCTCGAGCCGGCCCGGGGGCAGTACAAGGAATTCTTCATCGTCGTGAACGCGATGCTCGACCGCGAGGCGGTCACGACCTGCCCGTACATCTGGGTCGACAAGGACTTCGCGCTTGCCCGCGGGTGGATCCAGGGCTTCCCCAAGAAGCTCGGCCAGATCGACATGACGAGGTCGTTCGGGCTCGACTGCCGGGCCGAGGGCCGCACCTTCGCCGGCACGCTCTCCGCGAACGGCCACTTCCTGGCGCACGGCTCGGTGACGCCCGAGCGGGTGGCCGAGACCGGCCCGACCCACAACGACCCGCCGCTCGTCAACCGGCGCCACTTCCCCCGCCTGGCCGCGGGCCGGCACGGCGATCCGGCCGTGCACGAGCTCGTCCGCGCCCGCAGCCGCGACCGGTCGATCTCGGCGATCCACGAGGGCCAGGCATCGCTCGCCCTCTTCCCGGCTCCCGGGGAGGAGCACGCCGCCCTGGCGCCGGTGCGCATGGGCAAGGGCTTCCGGTTCCAGTTCGCCTACACCGTGGACGACCTCGAGACCGTGCGGGAGCTGCGATCGTGAGCACGGTCGCCGGCGTCGACGTCTCGCCCGAGCACTACATCGGCGGGGAGCGGGTCTCCTCGGCCGACCGGTTCGAGGATCGCTCGCCCATCGACGGCGCCCTGCTCGCCGAGGTCGCCCGCGGCGGCGAGCGCGAGGCCGAGCTGGCCGTCCGCGCCGCGGCGGCCGCATTCCCCGAGTGGGCGGCGCTCGGCCCGGCCGGCCGCGCCCCCTCCCTGCACCGGCTCGCTGACCTGATCGACGCCAATATCGAGCGGCTCGCCACCGTGGAGTGCCTCGACATGGCGATGCTCGAGCGCTCGCTGCGGGCGCGGGTGATCGGCCGCGGCGCGCGCAACTACCGCAGCTACGCCGACCTCGCCGTCGCCTATGAGGAGCGCACGTGGTCGAGCAACGGCACGGCCAACCGCGTGATCCGCATGCCGTCCGGACCGGCGGCCGTGATCACGCCCTGGAACGCGCCGTTCATGCTCTCGACCTGGAAGACCGCCCCGGCGCTCGCCGCCGGCTGCACGGTGATCCTGAAGCCGGCCGAGTGGTCGCCGCTCTCCTGCTCGCTGCTCGCCGACCTCGCCGGCGAGGCGGGGCTGCCGCCCGGCGTCTTCAACCTGATCCAGGGGATCGGCGAGGAGGCGGGTGCCGCCCTCGTCTCGCACCCCGGCGTGCGCCGCGTCAGCTTCACCGGCTCGCCCGAGACCGGCCGCCTGATCGGGGTTGCCGCCGCCCGGAACCTGGTGCCGTTCACGGCCGAGCTGGGTGGCAAGGGGCCGCTGATCGTGTTCGAGGACGCCGACATCGAGGCGGCCGCGAAGAAGGCCGCCGGCCAGTACGACGACGCCGGCCAGGTGTGCCTCGCCGGCACGCGGCTGCTCGTCGCCGAATCGATCCGCGACGACTTCCTCGAGCGCTTTCACCGCCACACCGACGCGCACGTGCTGGGAGACCCGCGTGCCGACGACACCACGGTCTCGCCGCTGATCCACCCCGATCACCTGGCCCGGGTCGAGGGCTTCGTCGAGCGGGCGCGCGCCCATGGAGACGAGATCGTGCGCGGAGGCCGCCGCGCCGACCTGGGCGGCCTCTACTACGAGCCGACGCTGATCGAGCCGGCCGGGAACGATTCCGAGGTCGTCCAGCGCGAGGTGTTCGGGCCCGTCCTGACGTTCCAGACCTTTGCGAGCGAGGCCGAGGCGATCGACCTCGCCAACTCCACGCCGTACGGGCTCTCCGCCATCGTCTACACCGGGACGCACGAGCGGGCCGAGCGGGTCGGCCGGGCGGTGCGGGCGGGCACCGTCTGGGTGAACACGTTCCTCGTCCGCGACCTGACGGCGCCGTTCGGCGGCATGGGCATCTCCGGCATCGGCCGCGAGGGCGGCGACTACGCGCTGGACTTCTACTCCGACCTGAAGACGCTCCAGATCGTCGAGGGCTCGACGGCATGAGCATGCCGGCCGTCATCGACTTCGAGAACGACGCCTTCGCGGAGGGCATCCCGCATGAGATGTTCCGCTGGCTGCGCGACTCAGACCCGGTGCGCTGGTACGACTGGCCGCACGGGAAGGGCTACTGGGCGGTCACGCGCCACGACGACCTGGTCGCCGTGCACAAGGACACGGCCACCTACTCGTCGGAGACCGGCGCGACGGCGCTCGAGGACCTCGAGCAGGACGCGATCGAGGCGCGCAAGTCGATGCTCGACACCGACCCGCCCCGGCACACCCGCCTGCGCGCGCTCGTGAACCGGGGCTTCACGCCCCGGGCGGTGGCGGCGTACACCGACCTGCTGCGCGAGCTGACCGACCACATCCTCGACCGGGCCCTGCCGATGGGCAAATTCGACTTCGTCGACGACGTCGCCGCCGTCCTGCCGATCCGGGTGCTGTGCGAGATCCTGGGCGTGCCACATGAGGACAACCGCAAGCTGATCGAGTGGGGCGACGCCATGATCGGCTCGACCGATCCCGACCTCTCGGACATGTCCTACGAGCACCCTTCGAGCGAGCAGTATCGGCTGCTGCCGTTCCGCAGCCCGGTCGCGCTCGAGCTCTACCGCTACGGCCATGCGCTGGCCGCAGAGCGGCGCAAGGAGCCGCGCGACGACATCGTCACGAAGCTCGTACAGGGAGAGGTCGACGGCGAGCGGCTGACCGAGCAGGAGTTCGACGCGATGTTCCTGCTGCTCGTCGTCGCCGGCAACGAGACCACCCGCCAGGCGATCGCCCACGGCATGCAGGCGTTCATGGACTTCCCCGACGAGCTCGAGCGGCTGCGGGCCGACCGCGCGCTGATGCCGACGGCCGTCGAGGAGATCATCCGCTGGGCGACGCCCGTGCTGCACTTCCGCCGCACCGCCACCCGCGACGTCGAGCTGCGCGGGGCGGAGATCAAGGAGGGCGACAAGGTCGTCACCTGGTACGCCTCCGCGAACTTCGACGAGCGCGTCTTCGACGACCCGCTGCGCTTCGACGTCGGCCGCAAGCCGAACGACCACGTCAGCTTCGGCCGCGGCGGCCCCCACTTCTGCCTGGGCGCCCACCTGGCGAAGCTCGAGGTCAGGATCATGTTCGAGGAGCTGCTCCCGCGGATCGCGTCGATCGAGCCGGCGGGGCCGCCCCGGCGCATCCGCACCAACTTCACCAACGCTCTCAAGGCGATGCCCGTCCGCGTCGCCGCGGCATGAAAGGATCCCCGCGTGGCCGATAGCACCCTGAGCGCGCTCGAGCAGCGCGGCGTCCGCACCGTCCGCATGACCTACCCCGACCTGCACGGGATCTCGCGGGGCAAGGACTATCCGCTCTCGCACATCGCCCACGTCGCCGGCGACGGCGGCACCTACTGCGAGGCGATCATGACCGTCGACCTGCGCCACAACGTGGTCGCAGGGCCGGAGCACGGGTTCCAGGACATCCTCGCGCGGCCCGACCTCGAGACGCTCGTGCCCGTGCCGTGGGAGCCCGACACCGCCTGGTGCCTGGCCGACCTGTTCCGCATGGACGGGTCGGTGTACGGCGTCGATCCACGGGCGGCGCTCAAGCGCGCGATCGAGGGCTACGCCGAGTTCGGCGTGTCGCCCGTGATCGGCCCGGAGCTCGAGTTCTACCTGTGCGTTCCGGATCCGGAGGCGCCGCACGGCTACCGCCGCTACGTGAACAACCCGAGCCACGTCTACACGGTCGGCCACGTCGCCGACCCGCGCGGGGTGCTGACCACGATGCTGCACGCGTGCGTCGACATGGGCCTCGGCGCGATCGCGGCCAACCACGAGTACGGCCGGAGCCAGTACGAGATCAACCTCATGCATGGCCCGGCGCTCGACGCCGCCGACCGCGCCTTCCGCTTCAAGGCCGTGGTCAAGGACCTGGCCGCGCGCGAAGGGCTCCTGGCGACCTTCATCGGCAAGCCCTGGAACGACGACGAGGGCTCGGGCTTCCACCTGCACATCTCGCTCGCCGACAAGGACGGCAGGAACGCGCTGAACGGCGACGGCGACGAGGGCCTCTCGCCGATGGCGCGGCACCTGATCGGCGGCCTGCTCGAGCACGGCCCGGGGCTGATGGCCTTCTTCAACCCGACCACGAACGCCTACCGGCGGCTGCACCCCGAGGCGCTCGTGCCGACCCTCGTGAGCTGGGGCCACGACAACCGGCTGACCCTCGCCCGCGTGCCCCGCGAGCGCGGCGGCGCCACCCGCGTCGAGTTCCGCGTCGGCGACGGGGCGGCCAACCCGTACCTGGCGATCGCGGCGGCGCTGTTCGCCGGCCTGGACGGCATCAAGCGCGAGATCGAGCCGCCGGCGCCGCTCGAGGGCCTGATCTACGAGCAGCCCGAGATCGAGACGATGACGCCGCTGCCGACGACGTTCGAGGAGGCGCTGGACGCGCTCGAGGCGGACACCGTCCTCACCGAGGCGATGGGCTCCGAGCTCGTCCGCATCTTCCGGGTCATCAAGGACGCCGAGCTCGCCCGCGCCCGCCAGACGGTGACGGACTGGGAGTTCGCCGAGTACACACACCACCTTTAACAGGGGGGACCCAGGGTTCCCCCGTGAGCCCCTCCTTAAGGGGCGCTCGGATCGCGGTGGGGGCTCCGGCGAGACGCGGTCTCGCCGGAGACTGCGTGTTGACCCGCCAAACGGGGTCAGACCCCTAATGGCGGGGTGACGCACCAATAGGGGTCTGACCCCGTTTGGTGCGTACACCTTCCCCGGGTTACCAAGCGCCGCCGGCGATGCCGATGACGCGGCCGCTGGGGACGAGGGCGTCCTCGTCGAGGCCGCCGAAGGCGCCGCGGTGGAAGATGAGCGGCTCGCCGCCGGAGCCCTCGAAGTCCACCACCTCGCCGACGACCAGGTCGTGGTCGCCCGCGACGTGGACGCCGGTGACCTCGCAGCGCAGGATGGCGAGCGAGTGCATCACGGCGAGGTAGCCGGCTGGATCGACGATCGTGTGGCCGGGCGGGAAGGGCGCGCCGGGCTTGGCGAAGGCCAGCGCGACGTCGCGCTGGCGCCGGTGCAGGACGTTCACGGCGTAGTGGCCGCTGCGGCGCACGACCTCGAGCGTACGCGTCCCGTGCGCGAGCGAGACGAGCACGAGCAGCGGGTTGAGCGACACCGACGTGAACGAGTTGAGCGTCATGCCGGCGTGCAGGTCGCCCACGCGGCTGGTGACGACGGTGACCCCGGTTGCGAACGCACCCACCACCTCGCGGAAGTCGAGCCGGAGCCGGGGGTCGTGTTCCACGGTGGCGACGATATGCCAGCCTCTCCGGCCGCGCAAACGGTGCATTACGGGTGCCAGGCACCGGTTATTGACCGGTGGACGGGCATTGCCGCTTCGGCAATGATGCGGAGATGCCTCCCACCGGACGACCGGCCGAACGGCGCCTGGCCGCGGTCGAACGGGCGCTGCGCGTCCTCGACGCCTTCCTGCGCGTCCGCGGCGACGCCGGCACGACCGAGCTCTCCCGCCTGACCGGGATCAACGCGAGCACCGTCTCGCGCACGCTCTCGACGCTCGTCGACGCGGGCTACGTCGAGCACGTCCCAGACACGGGCCGCTACCGGCTCGGCACGCACCTGCTCGCCCTCTCCAACCACGTGCTCGCCGGGCTCGACCTGCGCGTGCTGGCGCGGCCGCACCTGGAGGCGCTCGAGGCCGAGGTCGGCGAGACGGCGACCCTGTCGCTGCCGTCCGACCCCGACGCGATCACGGTCGACTTCGTTCCCAGCCGGGAGACGGTCGCCTCGGTCGCGCGCATCGGCCGCGCCAGCATCGCCCACGCCACGGCGACCGGGAAGGTGATGCTCGCCTTCGCCGGCGGCCCGCCCCGCACCGGGCGGCTCGAGCGGTTCACCGACCGCACCATCGTGGACGCCGCCGAGCTCGGCCGGGTGGTGGACGCCGTGCGCGAGCGCGGCTGGGCGCGGGCCATCGGCGAGCGCGAGGAGCACCTGAACGCGATCGCCGCACCGGTCCTCGGCGCCCGCGGCGAGCTGGCCGCCATCCTCGGCATCCAGGGCCCCGACACCCGGTTCGACGAGCCGGGCCAGGACTCGGCCGCCCCGGCGCTCGTGCGCAGCGCGGTGGCGCTCTCGGGGGAGCTGGGGTATCATGGGCCCGCAGTTTGGAAATAGCTTTGCCGCATCGGCAATAACCGGAAGGAACCCTCGATGGCCGCCCTGCCCGACCGCGTCAAGTACCTCGTCATCGGAGCCGGCGTGCACGGGCTCTCCACCGCCTGGCACCTGGCCAAGGAGCAGCGGTCGCGCGGCGAGGAGCCCGATGTGCTCATCGTGGACAAGACGGGCATCGGCGCGGGCGCCTCCGGCATCGCCTGCGGCGTCGTCCGCAACAACTACTTCCAGCCGGCGATGTCCGAGCTGATGGCCGCGAACGTCGAGGTGTGGGAGCAGGATCCGCCGGGCTTCAGCTACCACCCGGTCGGCTACGTCGCCCTCGGCTGCAGCACCCAGGTCTCCGACCTGACCGCCGTCTACGAGCGCCAGCAGCGGATCGGCTACCCGTCGGAGCTGATCGTCGGCGCCGACAAGGTACGCAGCCACATGAAGGAGATGTTCCCCGACTGGCGCGCCCAGGGCGTCGAGGTCTGCCTGCACGAGGAGAAGGGCGGCTACGCGAACAACATGGCCTCCATGCAGGGCCTGGCGAAGAAGGCGCAAGAGGCCGGAGCGCGGCTCGTCACCGGCGTCCGCGTCACCGGCTTCGACATGGACGCCGCGGGCGCGGTCAAGACCGTGCACACCGACCAGGGCGACATCGCCGTCGAGCAGGTCGTGATCGGCGTCGGCCCGTGGATCGCCTCGCTCTGGGAGATGCTCGGCCTATCCGACCGGATCGACGTGCGCACGCCCGAGGGCGACGTCCACGAGAGCCAGGAGATGTGGACGTACTGGTACCTCCAGGAGGGTGAGATCGAGGTCGATCCCACGCTGCTCTCGCTCCCTGACGGCTCGATGCCGCCGGTGCTGCACGTCGACTCCGACGCGCCACTCTACGACGACGACGGCAAGCTGATCACCGACGAGCTGTGGGGCAACTACTTCAAGCAGGACCTGCACGGCGTCCAGGGCGGCGCGGCGCCGATCATCGTCGGCCACGAGTTCGAGGTCGACCCGTACCCGACCGCGAGCGTCGAGTCGAGCTTCGCCGACATGTGGTGCGCGTCGCTCTCCCACTGCATGGAGCGGTTCGCCGGCAAGCGCGGCACGTACGCGAACGTGCGCTCGGGCGGGGTCGGCTGCTTCACGGCCGACAGCTTCCCGATCTTCGACTACATGCGCCCGAACGTGTACGTGATCGCCGACTCGAACCACGGCTACAAGATGATCGGCGTCGGCCGCGAGGTGGCCCAGGTGATGACCGGCGGCCACTCGAGCGTGCTCTACCCGTTCCGGTTCGAGCGCTTCGCGACCGGCGACCTGCACCCGGTGTCGAACAGCCCGTACCCCTGGAGTTGACGTGGGGGAACCCATGGTTCGCCCACGAGCCCCCTCCTTTCGCGGCTGCCGGATCCTAGGGTTCGCGCCACGGACGCCAAACCGCTGATCGGGCTCTCGGCCGGGTGCCCGTCATCGGCGTCTGCCGCGAGATGCAGATGCTGAACGTCGCGCTGGGCGGGACGATGGTGCAGGACCTGAGCCTGGTCGAGGCGTGGCGGTCGGAGCCGCGCGTCCAGCCGGTCGTCGAGGCCCTCGTGGCCGCGGCCGGCGAGCGCGTCGCGGTCTAGGCGAGCGCGAGCACGACGACGCCTGCGCACACGAGCACCGCGCCGATCGCGCGCTCGCGCGACACGTGCTCGTGCAGGTACACCGCGGCCAGCCCGGTCGCCATGACGACGCTCGTCTCCCTGACCGCCGCGACCGACGCCGCCGGGGCCAGGCGCAGGGCGGCGAGGACGAGCCCGTACGCCCCGAACATGAACACGCCGGCGGCCGCCGACCAGCGCGAGAAGCCGGCCCGGATCACGCCGGGCCCGCGGATGACCGAGAGGGCGCTCGCATACAGGATGCCCTGGGTCGCCAGCACGACCTCGAAATAGGGGATCGTCGCGGCGTGCTGGAGCCCGCTCTTGTCGACCACCGTGTAGAAGGCGATCGTGGCGGCGATGCAGACGGCCATCGCGGTCGCGGCCAGGTCTCCGCGGCGGCCGACGCCGCGGACGAGCAGCACGCCGATCGCCACGGCGACGACGCCGGCCGCCTCGGGCGCCGTCGGCTCGGCGGACGTCGCGACCGCCGCCCCGATCAGGACGAGGACGGGCGCGAGGCCGCGCGCGATCGGGTAGACGAGCGACATCTCCGAGCGCCGGTAGGCCGCGGCAAGGAGCGCGAAGTAGACGAGCTCGGCGGCGGCAGACGCGGCCATGTACGGGATCGCCGCCGCCCGCACGTCCCAGGTCAGGATTGCCACCGGCGCGAACACCGTCACGGCGAAGAGGACGGCGGCCGCGCCCGCGCCCTCCGGATCGCCGGCACGGGCGATGAGCACGTTCCAGCCGGCGTGCAGCGCGGCGGCGGCCAGGGTCAGCGCGAGGGCTTCGGCGGGCACCCGGCGGGGCTACCGGACGAGCGTCAGGATCGCGTTCACGTGGCGGGCGACCGCGGCCGCCGTCATCGTCCCGGCGGGTAGCTCGACGGCGAAGGACGACCCGCGCGAGAAGTGGTGGTTCTGCCAGCGCGACGCGGTGCCGCCGGGGTTCGGGCTCCGGAACAGGCGTAGCCCGACCATGTGCGCGTAGCGGCGGGCGGCGGCCGTGCTCCGCCCCCAGGCCCAGACGAGACGCTCGTGCTGGTGGTACCAGACCGAGAGCGTCGGCCGCACCCGCTCGATCAGGCGGCGGGCGGCCCGCGTCTCGGGCTCCGAGAACGGTCGCGGGCCGGAGTAGTAGGTGCTCCAGGGCACGCCGTGGGGCGTCCACCCGGCGCTGAAGTTGCGGTTCAGGTCCACGCCGTGCCCGTTCTGGCGGGTGTCCGCGGCGCGGCCGTCGGGGTTCAGAGTCGGCACGAGCCACATGTCGAACATCCGCGGCGGCCGCAGTTGGCGCAGCCGCCGGATCACCGCGATGCCGGCGCACTCGTTGCCGTGGATGCAGCCCACGACGAGCACACGCCGCGGCGCCTGCGGCGCGCCCGACTCGGTGGCCATGATCGCCCTGCCTCCCGCGGAGGTGCCGATCTGCTGCGTCACGTGGACGGAGGGCCCGTACGGGCCGACGGTGATCAGCGGGAGCGCGGCGAGCAGTGCGGGAAGGGCCGGCACGGCCCCATCGTACGCGCTTGCGCCGCTACGGCATCTGCGACATGGTGCTGGCCGCCACGGCGAAGAAGAGAATCGCGAACGTCCACACGGCGCACATCCAGGCCCCGGCCGCGATCGCCCAGGTCTTGAGGAACGCCCGGCGCGACGGGCGGCGCTCGTTCGCACGCAGGACGAGCGCGGCGATGAGCGCGACGAACGGCATGAACACGGCCAGCAGACCGGCGGCGATCAGCATCTCGCTGCCGTACGGCTCGTCGTCCACGGTCGCCGTTGCCGCGACGCCCGGCGCGCCCGCGAACGCCCGGCCGCAGCTCCCACAGAAGTTCGCGCCGCCCTCCCGGGGCGCTCCGCAGCTCGTGCAGTACTGCACCGCGCTCCCGCCTACGGCACCTGGCCGTGGTACGCGACAGTCTTCGTCCCGCCGTCGTAACACGAGTAGGTGGCGGTCCAGTGCGTGTTGTCCGTGCTCGTGAACGTGGGCACCGAGAACCGGTCGATCCCGCCCTTGCAGCCGCCGGCGCTGCCCGAGATGCTCGAGAAGATCACGAGCGCGACGATCCAGCCTGTGCACAGCCACGCCCCGCTGGCGATCGCCCAGCTCTTCAGGAACCCGCGTCGCGACGGACGCAGCTCGCCGGCCCGCATCACGAGCGCGACGATCAGCGCGATGAACGGCATGAACAGCGAGAGCAGGACGGCGGCCACCGTCATCTCGCCGCCGTAGGGCGTGTCGTCCGCAGGCGCGGCCGTCGTCGCCGCGGCGGCAGGCTCGGACACCGGCTCGTCCGCGAACCCGTGGCCGCAGTTGCCGCAGAAGTTGGCCCCCGCATCGCGGGGCGCTCCACAGTTCGTGCAATGTTGCACGATCCGAGCGTACAGCGGTCAGGCGGGCGTGGCGACCCCGTTGTCGACCAGCGCCGCGATCTCGACGAAGCGGACATCCGGGGCGACGCCGTAGAGCTCGATCACCCGCTCGACCAGCTCGGGGGAGAAGAAGGCACGGGCGGCCTCCTCGGAATCCCACACGTAGAAGTTGGTCGCCGAGGCGGACTCCGGATCGAACGTGAAGGCCTTGGAGCGAAGGCCCGGCATGCCGTCGAACGTCGGCGCGGCGCGCTCCGCGATCGCCGTCACCGCCGAGCGGTCGAGCCCGGCCTCGGAACGGAAGCTGACGAAGACTCCGATCATCGCACTCTCCTCGTGACGGGAGGTACGAACGCTACCGGATCGACAGTCGGGGCGCAGGCTCGCCTCCGCGGCGTTGACGGTTTACGATTGCCCGGATGTCACAGTCAACTCGCGATGGGCGGGGGCACGATCGCCGGTCCAAGGCTTCAGAATTCCGCACCCAACTCCGTGCTTCAGCGTGGACCGTTTCGCTCGGTGCGCATCCCTGCTGATGGTGACCGCGTCATCGCGCTGATCTACTCCGCCAATCCGCACGTGGCGTGCATCGACAACACCGGCGCGTCGTCGTTTACGACCGTGACGGTGAACTTCGCCACGCTGGGTGTCTTCCGCGACTCCCAGGTGGTTCCCCTCGGCAGCGCCGCCCCAGTCATGACCAACCGCCGCTGCTGATGGCCCAGGACGCAACCTTGGCCGCCCCACCACGCACGATCACCGTGCGGGTGCGGACGCTGCTCATCGCCGCAGCCGCGACGCTCGCGGCCGCGCTGGTCTGGTGGGCGCTCGGCTACGCCACGGGAATGCAGCCGCTGTCGACCGGCAGCGGGACGACCGGGCCGCACGGCCTGCGCGTGGCCGCGCAGACTCCCGCTGCGCTCGGCTCGGGGCCGACGGCCTACGCCTGGCATCCGGGCGGGTCGTACGTCATCACGGTCCAGATCCACAACAGCGCGTCCGTGCCCGTGACGATCACCGGCGTCGACGGGACGCCGAGCGACTGGGAAGGCCCGGTTGCGGGGCCCACGATCGAGAACGGCGACGCTCGCACCCTCGAGCCGGTCAAGGGGCCGTTCCGTCACGTGCACATCGGCCCCGACGGGTACGGCATCGTCACGCTCGTCTACCGCGCGAACCCGAAGGCGCTCTGCGGAACGGGCGGGACGGGCTGGATGGATTCCGTCGACCTGCGCTTCACGACGCTCGGCGTCTTTCACGACACCCAGGCGGTCCCGCTCGGCGACATGAAGCCGGTGATGACGGTGCCGCGCTCGAGCTGCTGACCTCCCCGCTGGTCGGCATCATCCCGAGATACGTGCGTTGCCCCAGTCGAGGCCAACAGCCTCGCCGCCGGTAGCCGAGTTGCCGGAGCCGTAGCACTCGAGCTGGAGGGTATGGACGCCGGCGACGCTGACGTCAACCGTTTTTGGCGTACCGGCCTTGACGCTCACCGTCCGGAGAGTGCGCCCATCGCCGAGGAGCATGACGGCCGCCCCGAATCCGGAGGGAGAGTTCGCCGGCAGTCCAAGCGTTACCTGGAACCGGCGAGCGCCATGCTCGAGCGCATATTTCGGGAAGGGCGTCGGGTCGCCGACGCTGCAGTAGAACGAGAGGCTCTTGGGATAGATCGATCCGGAGATCTTGACCGGGCCCGAGTTCACCATCTCGCCGAGATTCCCGGAAGGCTTCAGGTCTGAGAGATACGTGCCGGAAGCCTTCGGGGTCACCACCGGGGCGGACGTGCGGGCCTGAGAGCTCGGCCCGGACGAACCGGGGGACGTGGCCGACGAGGCGGCGTTCGACGAGCTGCCGGAGTTGATCTCGATCAACACGATCGCCACCGCGACGACAGCGACGATGGTTCCGCAAATCGCCCAGAATGTTCGCCCTCGCCCCATGGGTCGAGGCAACTTAGCCTAGGTGTCGAGCGCGAACGCGCGCACCGGGAAGGTGCCCATGCCCTCGATCGGCGCCGGGACGGCCGCGAGGCGCCGCCCCGGCGTCGCGCAGCGCCTCGGCGGCCGCCGTGGTCAGGAACGGGTGGCCGCCCGACAGGTACTCCTCGGTGCCCCAGTGCCGGTCCAGGTCGTCATGCCGTCGCGGACGGCATGCGCGAGCTCGTACAGCGCCGGTGACGCGTCCGGCGTCAGTGCAGCGGGGCCTCCCAGCCCTCCAGCACGGGCGGCTTCCAGTCCGCCCCCACGGTCGCCGAGTTCGGCACCCAGGAGCCGAGCTCGGGCTGCGGGAACTTGCAGTGCTGCGACTTCAGCTGGATGCCGTAGGAGTTGCCGGACTGGAGGTGCTTGATGAGCACCTTGCGGGCGATCTCGTTGCCCCGCCCCTCGGGGACGGGAAAGTAGATGCGCAGGAAGGAGTTCGAGTAGCGGTCGAACACCGCCGGCACACCCTCCTCCTCGAGCAGCTCGATGTCCTCGAGCCAGTTGATGTCGTCGCCCGGCGTCGCGGCCAGGAGGTCGACGTCGTCGATCAGGGACATGTCCTCCTGGTAGGGGAAGCGCTTCCCCGCGAGCGTCTCGGCGTCGATTGCGATGTGGCGTTCTTCGGCCATGCTCTACTCCCCCGCCGCCTCGAGCGGGCGGCCGACGTGGGTCACGGCCTCCTCCTCGTGCTTCTTCTCGAGGAGGCGGCGGATCTCGGACAGCGTCTCGCGCTCGGTGACGCCGGGGATGTAGTCGGTGCCGGCCAGCGGCACCTTCGCCATCGCCGCGGCCTCGGTGGTGAGCGCGCACAGATCCTCGGGCTCGAGGCTGTGGATGTTGGTCTTGCCGCACGCGCGCGCGAGCATCTGCACCTCGAGCGTGAGCGTGTGCAGGAAGTTGTAGACCCGCTCCGCGGCCTCGTCGACGATGAGGCGCTTGCGCAGCTCGGGATCCTGCGTCGTGATCCCGACCGGGCACCGGCCCGTGTGGCAGTGGTAGCACTCGCCGGCGGGCACGCCGATCGTGCCCTCGTAGTCGGTGACGCCCGGGATCTCCTTGTTGCAGTTGAGCGCCATCAGGGCCGAGTGGCCGATCGCGACCGCCTTCGCGCCGAGCGCGAGGCACTTGGCGATGTCGCCGCCGTTTCGGATGCCGCCCGCGACCACGAGGTCGACGGAGTCGGCCAGGCCGACGTCCTCGAGCGCCCGGCGGGCCTCCGGGATCGCGGCCATCAGCGGGATGCCGGTCTCCTCCGAGGCGATGTGCGGGCCCGCGCCCGTGCCGCCCTCGGCGCCGTCCAGGTAGATGATGTCCGGCCCGCACTTGGCCGCCATGCGCACGTCGTCGTACACGCGGGCCGCGCCCAGCTTGAGCTGGATCGGGATCTGGTAGTCGGTCGCCTCGCGGATCTCCTGCACCTTGAGCGACAGGTCGTCCGGGCCGAGCCAGTCGGGGTGACGGGCCGGCGAGCGCTGGTCGATGCCGGCCGGGAGCGAGCGCATCTCGGCCACCTGCTCGGTCACCTTCTGGCCCATCAGGTGGCCGCCGAGGCCGACCTTGCAGCCCTGGCCGATGAAGAACTCGCACGCGTCCGCCAGCATCAGGTGGTGCGGGTTGAACCCGTACCGGCTCTGGATGCACTGGTAGTACCACTTCGTGCTCAGGTCGCGCTCGGGCGGGATCATGCCGCCCTCGCCGGAGCAGGTCGCGCTGCCGGCCATCGACGCCCCCTTGGCGAGCGCCATCTTGGCCTCGAGCGAGAGGGCGCCGAAGCTCATCCCGGTGATGTAGACGGGGATATCGAGCTCGATCGGCTTCTTGGCGAACCGGGCGCCGAGCACGGTCTTCGTCTCGCACTTCTCGCGATAGCCCTCGATCACGAACCGGGTCAGCGTGCCCGGCATGAACATGAGCTCGTCCCAGTGCGGGATCGGCTTGAACATCGAGAAGCCGCGCATGCGGTAGCGCCCGAGCTCGGACTTCACGTGGATGTCGTTCATGACCTCGGGCGTGAAGATCGAGCTGCGCCCGAGCACGTTGCGCTTGGAGGAGGTCTTGTCCTGCGCCATCTACAGCACCAGCTTTCGCTCGGACGGTTCCAGGTTGTCGTAGTTCAACCACGCAAGCCCGGCTGCGCCGGCCTTGCGTGCGGGAAAACCCGGGATGACTCGCGTCGTCATTCAGAGCACCAACTTCCGCTCGGACGGTTCCAGGTTGTCGTAGTTGTAGAGCTTCTTGCCGCACACGAACTTCTGGAACTCCGGCGGAGAGCCGAGGTCGTAGATGCGGAACTTGCGCTCGATGAACTCGGTGTCGGCCTCGGTCCACTCGCCCTCGACGCAGTCGATCCCGAGCGACTTCACCTTCCCGCCGACGTACATGATCCCGTCGTACATCGAGTCGCCCAGGCCGGGGCCGACGTCGCCGCAGATCACCTGGCGGCCGCGCTGCATCATGAAGCCGTTCATCGAGCCGGCGCTGCCGAGGGTGATGATCGTGCCGCCCTTCTGGTCGATGCCGCTGCGGGCGCCGACGCGGCCCTTGACGACGAGGTCGCCGCCGCGCAGCGCCGCGCCGGTCAGCGACCCGGCGTTGCCCTCGATGACGACGACGCCCGACATCATGTTCTCGCACGCCGACCATCCGACCCGGCCGGTGATGTGGATCTCGGGGCCGTCGATCAGCCCGCAGCCGAAGTAGCCGAGGCTGCCCTCGAACGTGATCTTGCAGCGGGTGAGGATGCCGACGCCGATCGAGTGCTTCGAGCCGGGGTTCTTCACCGTCACGTCGGTCACGCCCTGCTCGTAGAGCAGCGAGCGCAGCTCGAGGTTGATCTGGCGCGTCGTCAGGTCGCTCGCGTCGAAGACGGCCTTCGCGCCGTCGACCTCGGAGACCTTGGGCACCTCCGCATTCGGCTCCGCGAGCCCGCGGGCGTCATAGGAGATCTGCCGCTCGCCTACCGCTGCCATACCAGCACCTCACCCTCGTAGGGGTCGTATGTGTCGATCTCGCGGTCGACGATGGCGCGGATCGCGATCTCCTCCGACGCCAGCGCGACCAGGTCGTCGCTCTCGTAGAGCACGAGCGGCTTCGCGGCCATCTCGTCCTTGGCGACGCCGAGTGCGTCCTTGGTGACGCAGATGTACGTGAACACGCCGTCGAGATCCTCGAGGCTCTGGCGCATGGCCTCCTCGAGCGTCATGCCCTCGCCCATCTTCTCGGCCAGGTAGACGGCGATGATCTCGGAGTCGCACTCGGACTGGAACCGGTGGCCGGAGCGCTCGAGCCGGCGCCGCCACTGGAAGTAGTTGGTGAGCTGGCCGTTGTGGACGACGGCGACGTCGGCGAACGGGTAGGCCCAGTAGGGGTGGGCGCCGGAGATGTCGACGTCGGACTCGGTCGCCATGCGGACGTGGCCGATGGCGTGCGTGCCCGTGAAGTCGCCCAGGTCGTACTGCTCCGAGACCGTCTCGGCGTCGCCCAGGTCCTTCACGATCTCGAGCGAGTGCCCGAGCGAGAGCACCTCGCAGCCGGGGACGTCCTCGAGGTAGTCGGCGAGCTGCTTCAGGTCGCCGGAGTAGCTCAGCACCGCCCGGTAGGCGTAGTCGGTCTCGTCCTCGACGGACTCGATCGTCGCGCCCAGCTCGCGCATGCGCGCCTCGACCTCGCCGCGATGGCGCTGGAGCCGGTCGGCGAACTCGAAGTCGCGGGGATCGTTGGCGTCGGCCAGCTTGTACCGCACGATGACCGGCTTCGACGCGGGTCCGAACAGGGCGTAGCCGGTGGAGTCGGGGCCCCGGTGCTTCATCGACTGGAGCATGCGGGTCATGTCACGGCCAAGGTCGTTCGCGCCGTCCCGATAGATGATTCCTGCAATTCCGCACATACGGTGAGCCTTTCGCGCTCGAGCGGCGATTCCGCTTGGTGAGCGAGGTTGCGGGGGAAATGCTACCCGTGGGCCGGGGAGCCTCCAATGTCCGATCGAACATACTTCATTCCGGCCGATGGAACGCCGTCGTCCCGTGCACGGCCCGCAGGAAGCGGCCGTCGTGGGGCAGCTCGAAGCGCAGCCGCTCCGGGCTCCAGTCCAGCGTGCCCAGCCGGTAGCCGCCTTCCGGGAGCGGCGTCAGCGGCTCGGCCTCGCCCCAGGCGATGGCGATGGGCCGGCCCTCGGTCGTCGCGACGCGCAGCGTCGGCGCCCACGGGTTGTGCGAGCGGTAGAGGCCGCAGATCGCGCGTAG
Source organism: Gaiellales bacterium (assembly GCA_036273515.1). GTDB lineage: Bacteria > Actinomycetota > Thermoleophilia > Gaiellales > JAICJC01 > JAICJC01. The sequence continues at coordinate 19,993 of DASUHM010000007.1, read as the reverse complement.
CTCGTCGGGCGGCTCGGCGTCCAGGGTGACCGAGGCGGCCGGGTCGTCGAGGCCGGCGAGCTCGGGCTCGGGCGGATCGTCGCCGACGGCGAGACGCAGCGCGAGCTCGGAGAGCAGCTTCGCCCCCGTCTTGCCGTTCACGAGCGCCGCCGCGCAGAGGCCGGCCTCGACGTCGCACCACAGGTGCGCGCGGAAGCCGACCGTGCTGCCGCTGTGGCCGACCCAGCGGCGGCCGCCGACCGTTCGCGCCCAGACGCCGTAGCCGTACCAGCTGCCGTCCTCGGGGTCCTCGACGACGGGCGTCGCCATCCGCTCGGCGACGGCGTCGCCCGGGAGGAAGCTGCGCCCGTAGGCGGCCAGATCCTCGACGGTCGCACACACGCTGCCGTCGCCGCCGGTGTACTCGACCCACGTGGCCGGAGCGAGCGGGTCGCCCAGTCGCCACGGCCAGGCATCGTCGTAGGGTTCGTGCCCGACCGCGAGCCGGGGCCGCACCTCGATCGTCGTGAGCGGCTCGGTGTTGGCGAGGCCGAGCGGCTCGATGATCTCGCGCCGGTAGGTGTCCGCGAACGGCTCGCCGGTCAGCCGCTCGAGCAGGCACCCGAGCGCCTGGTAGCCGGCGTTCGAGTACCAGAATCCGGAGCCGACCGGCGCCCGGGCGGTCTCGGCCAACGCCAGCACCTCGGTCGCCGGGCTGGGCGGGTCGCCGAGGCTGCAGATGATCCCGCCGGTGTGGCTGAGCAGATGGTGGACGGTGATCCCGGCGAACGGGAACCACGGCAGCACCGACCGCATCTCGGCGTCGAGGTCGAGCTCGCCTGCCCGCCACCGGCGCAGCAGGCAGGCGGCCGTGAACGACTTCGAGATCGAGCCGATCTCGAACAGCGTCTGGGCGTCGACCGGCGTGCCCGCCGGGTCGGCCTGGCCGTAATGCCCCGACCACAGGATGCGCTCCCGGTCGGCGACGGCCACCGCCGCACCGGGCGTCGCCCCCGCCGCGATCAGGCTCGCGGCGAGGGCATCGACGCACCGAACGGGGTCAGACCCCTTTTGGTGCATTACGGCAGGACGTCGAGGTACTCCTTGACGTCCCAGTCGGACACCTCTCCGCAGTAGCGCTCCCACTCGTCGCGCTTGTAGTGCTCGAAGACGCGCAGCATCTCGCCGGGCATGGCCGACTTCACGAGCTCGTCGTCGTCGAGGGCCTGGAGCGCCTCGCCGAGCGTCATCGGCACGCGGCTGACCTTCTTGCCGGCGGCGATCGCCTCGTAGATGTTGCCCTCCTCGGGATCGCCCGGATCGAGCTTGCGGTTGATGCCGTCCTCCATCGCGATCGTCAGCGCGGCCAGGCCCAGGTACGGGTTGACCGAGGAGTCGACCGAGCGGTACTCGAACCGGTCCGGCGAGGAGACGCGCAGGGCGGTCGTGCGGTTCTGGTAGCCCCAGTCGGCGAACACCGGCGCCCAGAACCCGGTCTCCCAGAAGCGGCGGTACGAGTTCACCGTCGGCGCCGTGATGCAGGTGAGCGCGCGCAGGTGCTCGAGGATGCCGCCGATCGCATTCAGGCCGAGCTGCGACGGCATGCGCGGGTTGTCGCCCTCGGGCAGGAAGAGGTTCTCGTCGCCCTTCCACAGCGAGAGGTTTGTGTGGCACCCGTTGGCCGAGACGCCCATGAACGGCTTCGGCATGAAGCACGGAAAGGCGCCCAGCTCGCGGCCGACGGCCTTGCACACCTGCCGGAACGTCGTCAGGTTGTCGGCGGTGGCCTCGGCCCGGTCGAAGCCGAAGTTCAGCTCCACCTGGCCGGGGGCGTCCTCGTGGTCGCCCTGGATCATGTCGAGGCCGAGGGCGCCGGCGTACTCGATCACCTTGTGGATGATCGGCTGGAGCTCGGAGAACTGGTCGATGTGGTAGCAGTAGGGCTTGGTCTGGCCCTCGACCGACGGCGTGCCGTCCGGGTTCAGCTTGAGCCACATCATCTCGGGCTCCATGCCGGCGCGCAGGTGCATGCCGGTGCGCGCTTCGAGATCGGCCTGGAGGCGGCGCAGGTTGCCGCGGCAGTCGGAGGTCAGGAAGGCGCCGGGGCCGTCGAGGTCCTCACGGTTGCGGAAGCAGGTGCACCAGACGCGGGCCACCTTTCGGTCCCACGGCAGCACCGCGAACGTCTCCGGCTCGGGGATCCCGACGAGCTCCCAGGCCTCGGGCCCGTAGCCGATGTAGTCGCCGTGGCGGTCGACGAACAGGTTGGCCGTCGAGCCGTACACCAGCTGGAACCCCTTCTGGGCGATGGTCTCCCAGTGGTTGGCGGGCACGCCCTTGCCCATGATCCGGCCCGTGACCGAGACGAACTGGTAGTAGATGTAGGTGATGCCCTCGGCGTCGATGCGGCGGCGGACATCCGCCACCAGATCCGACCGCCCCGGGGCCTCGACGAACTGGTCGAGGTCGCTCACGAATTCCTCCTTGGTCGTGGGCCGCCCGCCGGCAGGGTCGGCTCGCGGCGTATGGCAGAGCGCAGGCTACGTAACCCGCGACGCCGGTACAAGTGGCAGGTGACGACACTCTTTTGGCTCATGGGCAGTCCCCGCCGCACCCCGGGGCCAGGCCCCCGGCGGGGCCTGGCCCCGGTTCGCGGTCAGTTCTCGACGGGCGTCTCGGAGCGGTTGCCCCACTCGTTCCATGAGCCGTCGTACACGGCCGCGGCGGGGCCGCCGGCGATGGCGAGCGCGTTCGCGACGGCGGTCGCCGAGACGCCGCCGTTGCAGTAGACGACGACCGGCCGGTCGATCCGGGAGACGTCGATGCCGTTGTCGGCGAAGGCCTGGCGCAGCTCGTCGGCGGGCCGGAAGGCGCCGTCGTCGACGAGCAGGTCGCGGTAGGGCACGTTGACCGCGCCGGGGATGTGGCCGTGGCGGCGGGCGTGGCTCTCGATGCCGGCGTACTCGTCGTGGGCGCGCGCGTCGAGGACGAGCACGTCGCGCTCGAGCGCCGCCTTCATCTCGGCCAGCGTCCACAGCGTCGGCCGCCGCTCGCCCGGCCGGTACGGCGGGTCGGCCGGCGCCGGCGCCTCGTCGCCCTCGCGCAGATCGTAGCCCGCCGCCTTCCACGCCCGCAGGCCGCCGTCCAGCACGTGGGCGCGGCCGTGGCCGTAGGTGCGCAGGGCCCAGACGACCCGTCCGGCGAGGACGTTCCGGTAGTCGTCGTAGGCCACGACCGTCGTGTCGTTCCCGATCCCGAGCCGGGTGGCGTCGGCGGCGAAGGCGGCCGGGGGCGCCAGCTGCACGGGCACGGGGTCGGTGCGGTCGGTGAAGTCGCTGCGCCAGTCGACGAAGGCCGCGCCGGGGATGTGCCCGGCCCGGTAGGCGTCCGGGTCGGCGTGATAGCGCGGCTCCTGCGTCCGCACCCGCCCGCGCACGTCGAGGACGCGCACGTCGGCGGGCCGTTCGTGGAGCCAGGCGGCGGTGACGAGGACATCGGTCGCCATGTGTCAGATCGTATCCATGCGGATACCCTCGGACGCGATGGCGATCGCCGACCGATACTGGGAGCCGATCACGCGCGCCGAGGCCCGGGTCGTGCTCGGCCCCGAGACCGAGCTTCTGACCCGTCACCGACGCTGGCTCTTCGCCGTCGCCCGCTGCCGCACCCCGGCGGGCGAGGTGTACCTGAAGCGGCAGCCGCCGATGAGACGGGCCCGGTCGCAGATCGAGTGGCAGCACCGGCTCGCGAATCACCTGGCCGACCGGGGCGTGCCGGCGACACGGGCGCTCGGCCTGATCGAGTCGGAGCGGCTCTGGTACGAGGTGCACGAGCCGGCCGCGGGCGAGGACGTCTACGAAGGCGCGGACAGCTGGGACCCGTTCAGCTCCGACGTGCACGTCGCCTCGGCCGGGCGGACGCTGGCGCGGCTGCACGCCGCCGGCGCCCACTTCCCCGATCGCACGCCCCAGCCGCAGGCCGGCTTCGTCGTGCAGATCGGGGCGGTCGCCGAGGAACCGGTGGCCGCCGTCGAGCGGCTTGCGGCCCAGCGGCCCGCGGTGGCCGACCATCTGGCCGGGCGCGACTGGCAGGCGGCGGTGACGGCCGCCTACGCCGAGCCGTTCGCCCGCCTGCGGCCGCTCCTCGACGCCCTGCCGCTGCGCCCGCTCCACGGCGACTGGCAGACGAACAACCTCTTCTTCGCGGGCGACGAGGTCGCCGGGATCATCGACTTCCACCAGTCCGACTACGCGCCGCGCGTCCTCGACCTGGCCGTCTCGGTCGAGCGCAACTGCTTCTTCTGGAACCGCATCTCGGCCGGCGACGACACCGCGTTCGACCTGCGCCATGCGAGGCTGCTCGTCGCGAGCTACGCCGCCGAGACGCCGCTCGAGCCGGCCGAGCGCGAGGCGCTCACCGACGTGCTCGCCGTGTGCCAGTTCGAGTACGGGATCTCGTTCCTCGACTACTACTGGGGCGTGGAGGGCGACCGCGAGAAGGCCGACTGGGCGTGGGACACGTTCGTGCTCGGCCATGCGCAGTGGTGGCGCTCGCCGGCCGGGCTGGCCGCCGCGGCCGCGATCCGGGAGTGGGCGTGAGCGAGCACGCCGTCGTCTCCCTCGCCGAGCGGCCCGACCTGCGCGACCGGCTCCCGTTCGGGGAGGGCTGGCCGGAGTTCATCTTCCACGACCCGGTCGCGCGGCGGCTGATCCCTGACGTCGACCGCCTGTTCGCCGAGTTCAACCTGGTGCTGCTCGACGACGCCGACGCCGTGGTCGCCGGCGGCTGGGGCGTGCCGCTCGCGTGGGACGGCACGGTCGCCGGGCTCCCGGCCGGCTGGGACGGCGCGCTCGAGCGGGCGGTCGAGGGCCACGCCGCCGGGACGCCGCCGGACACGATGTGCGCGATGGCGAGCGAGGTGGTCGCCGGCCACCGCGGCGAGGGCCTCGGCGGCGCCGTCCTGCGCGCGCTGCGCGCCTGCGGTCTGCCCCGCATGATCGCGCCCGCCCGGCCGACGCTGAAGCACCGCTACCCGCTGACGCCGATCGAGCGCTACGCGGAGTGGGCGGACGCCGACGGCGTGCCCTTCGATCCGTGGCTGCGCACGCATCATCGCTGCGGCGCCCGTGTGCTGGCCCCGGTGGCCGAGGCGATGCGCATCGCCGGCACCGTCGCCGAGTGGGAGCAGTGGGCGGGCCTGGCGCTGCCGGAGTCGGGCAGCTACGTCGTCCCGGATGCCCTGGCGCCGCTCAGCGTCGACCGCGAGCGCGACGAGGCGGTCTACGTCGAGCCGGGGGTGTGGATGCTTCACCCCTGACCCGGCCGGCCGCGAGGCCGACCAGCCCGACCCCGATCACGACCAGCGCGACGACGGCGACGATCGCGCCGGCGACGGCCGAGCCGAACTCGGCCAGCCAGAGCGCCGCGAAGAGGCCCGTCAGGCCGGCCATCGCGATCCGGGCGAAGCGGCGCTGCACCCGGCGCGTGCCCAGGGCGAGCACGGCGACCATGGCGAGCACCGTCAGGGAGTCGGCCGAGATCACGCCACCGCTCCGGGAAGCGCCGCGCCGATCAGGCGCGCCAGCGGCCGTGCCTTGACCAGCGACTCCTCCACCTCGGCGGCCGGGTCGGAGTCCCACACGATGCCGCCGCCGACCCACATGTGCAGCCCGCCCTCGGCCACGGCGAGCGTACGGATCGTGAGCCCCAGGTCGAGGTCGCCGTTCGGGTGGACGACGCCGAGCGCGCCCATCGCGGCGCCCCGCCCGACTGGCTCGAGGCTGGCGATGTGGTCGATCGCCGAGAGCTTCGGCGCCCCGGTCACCGAGCCGCCGGGGAACGTCGCCCGCAGGAGCTCGGCCAGGCCCACGCCGGGCCGCAGCCGGCCCTCGACGGTCGAGACCATGTGGCGCACGCCGGCCATCGGCCGCTCGCGCAGGAACTCGGTGACCCGGATGCTGCCGGGGCGGCAGACGCGGCCGAGGTCGTTGCGCTCGAGGTCGACGATCATCACGTGCTCGGCCCGGTCCTTCGGGCTGGCCGCGATCGGCTCGGACGACCCGGCCGGCCGCGTGCCCTTGATCGGCATCGTGAAGGCCCGGTCGGCGCGCGTCTGCAGGAAGAGCTCGGGCGTCGCCGAGACGATCGACCAGCCGTCGCCGTGGAGCGCGTGCGCCCAGGCCGCGTCGAGCGGTCGCAGCGCCGCGGCGAGCGCGCGCGGCGAGCCGTGAAAGGGCGCCCGCAGGTGCTGGACGAGGTTCACCTGGTACACGTCGCCGCGGCCGATCGCCTCCCGCACCCGCTCGACGGCGGCCGCGTGCTCGGCCGGCGTCCAGGTGGGGGCGAACGCCCCCGTATGGAACGAGCCCGGCCGCGGCGCGGGCTCGTCGGCCGGGCGCACGCGGCATGCGGCCACCGGCAGCGGGCAGGGCTCCGGCGGCTGGGGGACGTGCACCCCGGCCAGGCCCGCCGCCAGGGCGTAGCCGAGAAACAGGTCGGCGAGCATGCCCGCAGGCGGGCCGGGCGTCCCGAATCCGTGGCCCAGGAGGAAGCGCTCGACCTGCGCGAACGGGTCGTCCGCCGCCGAGTCGAGCACCAGCCAGCGGTGGCTTGCGCGCGGGGTGAGGGTACCGGCGGCGATGGCGTATCGTAGGCCGCGTGGACGCCCTCGAGGTCTCGAATCCGCCCACCGCGGACGACCTGGCCCAGATCGCCGAGCGCGTCCCCGACCTGCGCGGCTACCCGCTCCGGGCCGAGCCGCTGCTGGGCGGGCTCACCAACCTGAACTACCGCATCCACGGCGCGCCCGAGGAGTACGTCCTGCGCGTGACCGGCGAGGCGGAGATGCTCGGCGCCGATCGTGAGGCCGAGTACGCGGCCACCGTCATGGCCGGCGGGCTGGGCATCGGCCCGCAGGTGCTGGCCTACCTGCGGCCGGAGAAGATCCTGATCACGCGCTTCGTCGAGGGCCACCCGGTGCCGCCCGAGCAGATGCGCACGACGACGATGTTGGGGCAGGTCGCGGCGACGCTCCGGCGGCTGCACGAGGGCCCGGCGATCGACGCGTCGTTCTCGGCGTTCGGGATCGTCGAGACCTACCGCGACAACGCCCGCTGGCTGGGCGTCGACCTGCCCGAGGCGTTTCACTGGTCGTGGGAGCGGGCCGACGAGATGCGGGCTGCGCTCGCGGCCGACCCGCCGCCGCTGTGCCTGTGCCACAACGACCTCCTGAACGCGAACTTCCTGCTCGAGGGCAGTCGGCTTCTGATCGTCGACTGGGAGTACTCCGGGATGGGCGATCCGTTCTTCGACCTCGCCAATTTCTCGACGAACCACGACCTGACCGAGGACGACGACCGCACGCTCCTGCGCGCCTACCTCGGTCGCGTGCGCGAGCGCGACTTCGCCCGGATCCGGCTCATGCGGATCATGTCGGACTTCCGCGAGGCGATGTGGGGCGTCGTCCAGCAGGGCCTGCGCACCACCGACGCCGACTACGTCGCCTACGCCGACCGGTTCTTCGCCCGGCTGCGCGAGCGGGCGTCCGACCCCCGCTACCCGACCTGGATCGAGGTGCTTCGAGGTTGACTGGTCTATACCAGTTGTGCGAGGCTCCCGGCCCGTGAGAGACGAGGCGCAGGCGGTGGTGATCGGGGGCGGGGTCGGCGGCACCAGCATCCTCTACCACCTCGCCCGGCTCGGCTGGAAGGACGTCGTCCTCGTCGAGCAGTACGGCCTCACGCACGGTTCGACGTGGCACTCGGCCGGCCTGGTCGGCCAGCTGCGCTCGACGATCAGCCTGACGAAGATGATGCAGTACTCGGTCGGGCTCTACGCCGAGCTGGCCCGCGAGACCGGCAAGGATCCGGGCTGGCACCAGCTGGGCGGACTGCGGCTGGCATCGTCGCAGGAGCGCTACGAGGAGATCCAGCGCCAGGCCGGCTGGGCGAAGAGCTTCGGGCTCGACATGGAGCTCGTCTCGCCGGCCGAGGCCAGGGAGATGTTCCCGCCGATGTCGAGCGACGGCGTCGTCGCGGCCGCCTTCATCCCGCTCGACGGCCACCTCGACCCGAGCCAGCTCACGTTCGCGCTCGCCGACGGCGCCCGCCTGCGCGGCGCCGACATCGAGCAGCGCACCCGGGTCACCGGCATCAACCTGCGGAACGGGCGCGTGCACGAGGTGGTGACCGACAAGGGCACGATCCGCACGGACGTCGTCGTGAATGCGGGCGGCATGTACGCGCCGCAGATCGGGCGCATGGTCGGCGTCACCGTCCCGATCATCACCTACGGCCATGAGTTCCTCGTCACCGAGGCGTTCCAGCCGGCGCTCGGGCCGCTGCCGACCCTGCGCGATCCCGACAAGCTCATCTACTTCCGCGCCGAGGTCGGCGGCCTGATCATGGGCGGCTACGAGCGCAACCCCGCGCCGTGGGCCCTCGACGGCGTGCCGGACGGCTTCGAGGCCCAGCTCCTGCCCGAGGACTGGCCCCGGTTCGAGCCGCTGCTCGAGGCCGCGGTCGAGCGGGTGCCGGCGATGCAGACGGCCGAGGTGCGCAAGCTCTACAACGGCCCCGAGGCGTTCACGCCCGACGGCGAGTTCATCCTCGGCGAGTCGGCGGTGCCCGGGTTCTGGGTCGCAGCCGGGTTCTGCGCACACGGTCTCGCCGGGGCCGGCGGAATGGGCTGGCAGGTGGCGGAGTGGATCGTGAACGGCGAGCCCAGCCTCGACCTGTGGCACATGGACAGCCGCCGCTTCGGCCGCCAGTACACGAGCCGAGGCTACACCCTGGCCCGGGCGACCGAGGTCTACTCGACCTACTACGACATCAAGTACCCGAACCACGAGCGCACCGCCGGCCGGCCGCTGCGGCTGTCCCCGGCGTACGCCCGGCTGGGCGAGCTGGGCGCGAGCTTCGGCGAGAAGTCCGGCTGGGAGCGGGCCAACTGGTTCGACCCCAACGCGGCGCTCGGCGACGAGCGTCTGCGCCCGCGCGGCTGGGCGGGCCAGAACTGGTCGCCGGCGATCCACGCCGAGGCGATGGCGACGCGCGAGCGGGCGGGGCTCTTCGACGAGACCTCGTTCGCCAAGATCGAGGTGTCGGGGCCCGGCGCCGCCGCCTTCCTGCAGCGCCTGTGCGCCAACGACGTCGACCGCCCCGCCGGCACGGTCACGTACACCCAGATGCTGAACAGCCGCGGCGGCATCGAGTGCGACTTCACCGTCACCCGCCTGGCCGAGCGCCGCTTCCGGATCGTGACGGGCACCGCCTTCGGCAACCACGACATCGGCTGGATCCGCCGGCACATGCCTGACGACGGCTCGGTCGACGTCGCCGACGTCACCTCCGCCTACGCCTGCCTCGGCCTGTGGGGGCCGCGGGCACGCGACATCCTCCAGCCGCTGACGACGGCCGACCTCTCGAACGCCGGTCTGCCGTACATGCGGGCCGCCGAGATCGCGGTCGGCCACATCCCCTGCCTGGCGGTGCGGGTCACCTACGTGGGCGAGCTGGGATGGGAGCTCTACTGCCCGTCCGAGTACGGCGCCGCGTTGTGGGACGCGATCTGGGCGTCGGGCTCGGCACACGGCATGCTGGCCGCCGGCTACCGGGCCATCGACGCGCTACGGGTCGAGAAGGGCTACCGGGTGTGGGGCGCCGACATCACGCCCGAGGACACGCCGGACGAGGCCGGCCTCGGCTTCGCGGTGAAGCCGGACAAGGGCGTCGACTTCATCGGCCGCGGGGCGCTCCTGCGGGCGCGCGAGTCCGCTCCCGTGCGGCGGCTCGCCTGCCTGGCGCTGGCCGACTCGCTCGCGGTCACGCTCGGCTCGGAGCCCGTGCGCCTGGGCGGCGAGGTCGTCGGCCGGGTCACGAGCGGCGGATACGGCTTCGCTGTGGGCCGCTCGCTGGCCTACGCCTACCTGCCGGCCGACGCCACCACGGTCGGCACGGCCGTCGAGGTGGAGGCCTTCGGCGACCGGGTGGCCGCCGAGGTGGTGGCCGAGCCGACCTGGGATCCGCGCGCGGAGCGCATCCGGGCGTAGCCCGATCGAGGGCGGCTGGGTACGCTAGCTGGCATGCGCTGCCATGCGTGCGGAACCGAGAACGAGGACGGGCGGAAGTTCTGCGGTGAGTGCGGCGCCCCGCTCGCCGTCGTCTGCGCCGCGTGCGGCACCCGCAACACGCCCGGCGCCAAGTTCTGCGGCGAGTGCGGGGCCACGCTCGGCACGCCCGCGCCGGCGCGGCCGCAGGCGCCCGAACCGCTCGCCGAACGCCGGCTCGTCTCGGTGCTCTTCGCCGACCTCGTCGGCTTCACGACCGCCTCGGAGGGGCGCGATGCGGAGGACGTGCGCGAGCTGCTCTCGCGCTACTTCGACACCTGCCGGACGCTGATCGCCCGCTACGGCGGGACGGTCGAGAAGTTCATCGGCGACGCCGTGATGGCGGTGTGGGGCGCGCCGGTTGCGATGGAGGACGACGCCGAGCGGGCGGTGCGCGCGGCGATCGACCTGGCCGCGGCCGTCGAGGCGCTCGGAGCCGAGGTCGGCACGGCCGGCCTCCGCGCCCGGGTGGGCGTGCTCACCGGCGAGGCGGCGGTCACGATCGGCGCACAGGCCGAGGGCATGGTGGCGGGAGACCTCGTGAACACCGCGTCGCGGATCCAGTCGGTCGCCGCGCCGGGCACCGTCCTCGTGGGGGAGTCCACGAAGCGCGCGACCGAGGCGGCGGTCGTATACGAGGACGCCGGCGTCCGCGAGCTGAAGGGCAAGCTCGAGTCGGTGCGGGTGTGGCGGGCCGTGCGCGTGATCGGCGGCATCGGCGGTGCACAGCACACGACGGGTCTCGAGGCGCCGTTCGTCGGCCGCGACCGGGAGCTGCGCGTCGTCAAGGAGCTCTTCCACGCGTCGGCGGGCGAGTCGAAGGCGCACCTGGTCTCGGTGCTGGCCGTCGCCGGGACGGGCAAGTCGCGGCTCTCGTGGGAGTTCTTCAAGTACATCGACGGCCTCGCCGAGAGCGTGCGCTGGCACCGCGGCCGCTGCCTACCGTACGGCGAGGGCGTCACCTTCTGGGCGCTCGCCGAGATGGTGCGCACGCGCGCGCAGATCGTCGAAGGCGAGGACACCGCCTCGCAGCGGGACAAGCTGCACGCCGCCGTCGAGGAGTCGATCGCCGACCCCGACGAGCGCCGCTTCGTCGAGCCGCGGCTGGCGCATCTGCTCGGCCTCGAGGAGCACGCCCAGTGGGAGCGCGAGAACCTCTTCAGCGCCTGGCGGCTGTTCTACGAGCGGCTCGCCGAGGAGATGCCGACGGTGCTCGTGTTCGAGGACATGGAGTGGGCCGACGCCGCGCTGCTCGACTTCATCGAGCACCTGGTCGACTGGTCGCGAAACCACCCGCTGTTCGTGATCGTGCTCGCCCGGCCGGAGCTCACCGAGCGGCGGCCGACGTGGGGCGCCGGCAAGCGCAATTCGAGCTCGCTCTCCCTCGAGCCGCTGCAGACCGACGAGATGGATACGCTGCTCTCCGGGCTCGTGCCCGGGCTTCCGGACGAGCTGCGGGCGCGCATCCGGGAGCGGGCCGAGGGCATGCCGCTCTATGCCGTCGAGACGGTGCGGATGCTGCTCGACCGCGGCCTCGTGGTCGAGCGCGATCACTCCTACATCCCGGCGGGGCCGATCGAGACGCTGGAGGTGCCGGAGACGCTCCACGCCCTCGTCGCCGCCCGGCTGGACGGGCTCGGGAACGAGGAGCGGCGCCTGCTCCAGGCGGCCTCCGTGCTGGGGAAGACGTTCACGGTCTCGGCGCTTGCGACCCTGGTCGGACGCGCTCCCGAGGAGGTCGAGCCCGCGCTGGCCGGGCTGGCCCGCAAGGAGATGCTGTCGCTCTCGGCCGATCCGCTCTCGCCGGAGCGGGGGCAGTACGGCTTCCTCCAGGACATGGTGCGCCGGGTCGCCTACGAGATGCTCTCGAAGCACGACCGGCGGGCGAAGCACCTCGCGGCCGCGGCGATGGACGAGGGCGAGGAGGAGCTGGCCGAGATCGTCGCCGGCCACTACCTGGCTGCGGCCGCCGCCGATCCGGACGCGGCCGATGTCGGCGAGATCGCCCGCCGGGCGGTGAACGCCCTGCGCCAGGCCGGCCAGCGGGCGTCGTCGCTCGCGGCGACCGAGGAGGCTCAGCGCTACTACGAGCAGGCGGCCGGCTTCGCCACCGAGGCCGCCGAGCAGGCCGACCTGCTCGAGCACGCGGGAATCATGGCCCAGCGCGGCGGCCGCGCCGACGCGGCTCGCGCCCACTACGAGCGGGCTGTCACCCTGTTCGAGGAGGGTGGCGCGACCCATCCCGCCGCCCGTGTCTCGGCCCGGCTGGGCGAGGTCATGTGGGACACCGGCCGCCTGCGGGAGGCGCTCGACCGGATGGATGCGGCGCTCGAGCTCCTGAGCGCCGAGGAGGGGGACGCCGACGTCGCGGCGCTCACGGCGCAGATCGCGCGGTTCAACTTCTTCGCGGGGGAGCCGGATGCGGCCCTCGAGCGGATCGAGACCGCGCTCGAGCTGGCCGAGGCGCTCGGGTTGCCCGAGGTGCTCTCGCAGGCGATCAACACGAAGGCGATGATCCTCTCGACCCAGGGCCGTCCCGGCGAGGCGGGCGCGCTGATCCGCTACGCCCTCGAGATCGCGGTCGAGCACGACCTCCCGAACGCGGCGCTGCGCGCATACAACAACGTCGCCGATTTCGAGGCCCGCTCCGACCGCTACGAGGGCTCGGCGGCGGGGTACCGCGACGGCCTCGCCCTCGCCCGCCGCGTCGGCAGCCGCTACCAGGAGTGGATGTTCCTCGCCCAGACGTACCCCCTCTACGCGCTCGGACGCTGGGACGAGGCGCTCGCGCGGGCGGCCGAGGTGCCGGACGACGCGTTCTCCCAGACCCGGTTCCCCTTCGTCTGCTTCCTCGGAAACAGCGTCTCGATCCTGTGCCACCGCGGCGAGCTGGACGCGGCTCAGGCGCTGGTCGACCGCTACGTCTCGCTCGGCGACTCCGCCGATCTCGCCGAGCGGACGGGCTACGCGTGGCCGGCCTCGCAGCTGCAGCTGGCGCGCGGGGACTACTCGGAGGCACTGCGGCTGGCCTCGTCGGCCTGGGAGACGCACGATGCGCTGGGCGGCAACACGGAGCCCATGAAGGAGGTGTTCGCGATCGTCATCCGCGCGGCGCTCCTGAGCGGCGACCGGGCCCGCGCGGAGGCGCTCGTCGGCATGGTCGAGTCCGCCGGCCACGGCGCGATCTCGCCGCTCACGAGCGCGCACGCGATGGGGTTCCGGGCGCAGCTGGCGGCGGATGCCGGGGACCTCGAGCGTGCCGACCGGCTGTTCCGCGGGGCGGCGGCGCTGATGCGCGAGCTGGCGACGCCGTTCCCGATGGCGGTCACGATGCTCGACCACGCGGAGGTGCTGCTCGCGGCCGGCGACCCCGCTGCGGAGCCGCTGGTGGCCGAGGCGCGGGCGGTGTTCGAGGAGCTGCGGGCGGCCCCGTGGGTCGAGCGCGCCGAGCGGGCGGCGTCGAGAGCGGGCGCCCGGGTGGCGTCCTGACGGAAACCAATTGGCACTCGCGCCGAGTGTCAATTGCCCCCGGAAGCGGGTCGGATGGGCCCGGACAAACGGTCGGAACCGGCCCCAGAACACGGTCGGGACGGGCGGCGCCCGGGCGGGCCGGCCGCCCGGCAAGTCCGGGCAGCGCTTCCGCGCCGGGCGAGCCGCGTCCGTCCCTGTCTGCGACCGCGAGGGCACACTACGCCCCGGGCGTTAAGGCGAGGGGGCGGAAACGTAACGGTGTCGTAACGGCCGCCGGCCGCGGCGGCTCAGGCGGCCGGTGCGAGCTCGCGGCGGGTGAGCGTCTGGTCGCGCCGCTGCCCGATCCCGACCATCGTCACGGGCACGCCGACCCGCTCCTCGACGACGTCGAGGTAGTCCCGCGCAGCCTGCGGCAGCTCCCCGAACGCGGTCACGCCGGAGATGTCCGCGCCCCAGCCGGGCAACTCCTCGTAGACCGGCCGGGCGTGGTGGAAGTCGGTCTGGTGGGACGGGAACTCGATCGTCTCGGTGCCGTCCTCGAGCCGGTAGCCGGTGCAGATGGGGATGCGGTCGAACATCGAGAGCACGTCGAGCTTCGTCACGGCGAGCTCGGTCAGCCCGTTCAGCCGGGCGGCGTAGCGGAGGCCGACCAGGTCGAGCCAGCCGCAGCGGCGGTCGCGGCCGGTCACCGTGCCGTACTCGCCGCCGCGCTCGCGGAGCTTCGCGCCGCGATCCTCGTCGGCCTCGCTCGGGAACGGGCCGGCGCCGACCCGGGTCAGATAGGCCTTGGTGACGCCGAGCACCGCCGAGATCCGGGTCGGCCCGACGCCGAGCCCGGCGCAGGCGCCGCCGGCGACCGGGTTCGACGAGGTCACGAACGGATAGGTGCCGTTGTCGATGTCGAGCAGCGTCCCCTGGGCGCCCTCGCACAGCACGAACCGGCCGTCCTCGAGCGCGCGGTGGACGAGCAGGGACGTGTCGGCGATGAACGGGCGGATGCGGGCCGCGTAGCCGAGCATCGCCACGGTCACCTCCTCCTTGTCCAGCGGCCGGTGGTGGTGCAGCTTGCGCAGCTCGAGGTTCTTCACCGAGAGCGCGGTCTGGATCTTCAGGCGCAGGATCTTCTCGTCGAGCACGTCCTGCACGCGGATGCCGACCCGCAGCGCCTTGTCGGCGTAGGCCGGGCCGATGCCGCGGCGGGTCGTCCCGATCTGCAGCCGGCCGAGCTGGAGCTCGGAGTCGGCGTCGATGATCCGGTGCCACGGCATGATCAAGTGCGCGTTCCCGCTGATGCGCAGGCCGGAGACGTCGATCCCGCGGGCGAGCAGGCCGTCGAGCTCCTCGATCAGGACCTCGGGGTCGATGACGCAGCCGTTTCCGAGCACGCACTCGGTGCCGGGGTAGAGGATGCCGCTCGGGACGAGCCGGAGCTTGTACGTCTCCGACCCGATGACGAGGGTATGCCCGGCGTTGTTGCCGCCCTGGTAGCGGGCGACGACGTCGGCGCGCTCGGCCAGCAGATCGACGATCTTGCCCTTGCCCTCGTCGCCCCACTGGGCGCCCACGACCACCTTGAGCGGCATTCGGATGCCTCCGGCGTTTCAGGCCCCGGGACGGGCCAGGTTGTCGAATCGGGTGTAGCGGCCGACGTAGGCGAGCTTCACCGTGTCGAGCGGGCCGTTGCGGTGCTTCGCCAGGATGATCTCGGCCGTGCCCTTGTCGTCGCTCTGATCATCGTAATAATCGTCACGATAGACGAACATGACGAGGTCGGCGTCCTGCTCGATCGACCCCGACTCGCGCAGGTCGGAGAGCACCGGCCGCTTGTCGCCGCGCGCCTCGACGGCGCGCGACAGCTGCGAGATGGCGATGACCGGAACGTTCAGATCGCGGCCGATCAGCTTGAGCGCGCGCGAGATCTGGGAGATCTCCTGCACCCGGTTCTCCACCTTGGCCGTGCCGCCCATCAGCTGCAGGTAGTCGACGATGACCAGGCCGAGCTCGCCCTTCAGGCGCGACTTCAGCCGCCTGCTCTTGGCCTTGATCTCGATCGGCGTGACGCCGGCCGTGTCGTCGATGTAGATGGGCGCGTCGTAGAGCTTGCTCGACGCGTTGGTGAGCTTCTCCCAGTCGCTCGCGTCGAGCTTGCCGCGGCGCAGGCGCTTGGAGTCGACCTTGCCCTCGGCGCACATGAGCCTGGTGGTCACCTCCTCGCGGGACATCTCGAGCGAGAAGATCGCGACCGGGGTGCGCTCGCGCACGCCCACGTGTGCGGCGATGTTGAGCGCGAGCGACGTCTTGCCCATGCCCGGACGGGCAGCGAGCACGACCAGGTTCGAGTCCTGGAACCCGGCGGTGAGCTCGTCCAGCTGGCGGAACCCGCTGGCGACGCCGGTCAGGTCGCGGCCGTCGTCCGCGAGCTGGGTGAGGCGGTCGAACGACTGCTTGAGCAGCGTGTCCATGTGCTCGAAGTCGCCGGTGATGCGCTGGTCGGCGATCCCGAAGACGATCTGCTCCGCCCGGTCGACCAGCTCCGGCGGCTCGCCCATGCGCTCGTAGCCGAGCCCGGCGATCTCCGTTCCCGCCCGGATCAGGCCCCGGTATGTGGCCGTGTCGCGGACGATCTGGGCGTAGTGGCGCGCGTTCGCGACCGCCGGCACGGTGGCCGCGAGCGTGTGCACGACCGCCTTGCCGCCCACCTCGTCGAGGAGGCCTCGGTTCGAGAGGGCGTTCGTGAGCGTGATCGTGTCGACGTTCTCCCCGCGCCCGTACATCTCCAGGATCGTCTGGAAGATGGTCGCGTGGGAGCGGCGGTAGAAGTCGTCCGGCTGCAGCAGCTCGGAGACGATCGCGACCGCGTTTCCGGACACGAGCATCGCCCCGAGCACCGACTCCTCGGCGTCGAGATCCTGCGGCGGGACGGTCGGCTCGTGGGAGGTGACCGACATTCTCGAAGGAGGCCTAGAAGTCTTCCTCGAGATCGGGCTCGGCCTCGAAGGCCTCGACGCCGCCCTCCTCCTCGGCCCCGCCCGGGACCACCATCACCTTGAGCATCGCGCGCACGTCGCCGTAGACCGTCATCGTCACCTTGTGGCTGCCGAGGGTCTTGATCGGCTCGTCCAGGTCGACCTTGCGTCGGTCGATGCGGATCTTGCGCGCCTTCCACACCGCGTCGGAGATGTCGGTCGAAGTGACCGACCCGTACAGCTTGTCCTCCATGCCCGCCCGCCGCTTGATGGTGAGGACGGTGCGGTTGAGGACGTGGGCCATCTCGCGGGCCTGCTCGTCGCTCTGGGCCTCGTGCTTCGCCCGCTGCTCGGCCTGGCGCTGCACCTCGGCCACACGGGCGTCGGTGGCCGCCTCGGCCAGCTTGCGCGGGGCGAGGTAGTTGCGCAGGTGGCCGGACGCCACCTGGACGACGTCGCCCTTGCGCCCCAGCTTCTCGACATCCTGCAGCAGGATCGCCTGTTGTGCTCTTCGTGCCATGTCGGTCCCTCTCAGCCTCGGGCGGCCGCAGCCGCCGTCGGATGGTCGCATTCCCTGGGCGCGGTTACCAGCCCGGCGGCCGCGGATCGGCCGCTACGAGCGCGGAAACCGTCCGGTCGGCTAGTTGACGGCGTAGGGCAGGAGCGCCATCTCGCGCGCCCGCTTGATCGCCACCGCCACCTGTCGCTGGTGACGCCGGCAGGCCCCGGAGATCCGCCGCGACCGGATCTTGCCCTTCTCGGACATGTAGCGCCGCAGCTGGTTGTAGTTCTTGTAGTCGATCTCCTCGACCTTCTCCTTGCAGAAGTAGCAGGGCTTGCGCCGGGTGGACGCGCCTGCTGCAGCGCCGCGCTTGGGGCCGCGGCCCTTGGACTTGGGCTTCGATGCCATTGAGATTCCTTGCTAGAAGGGGATGTCGTCGTCGGAGGCCGCAGCGCCGGTGAACGCGACCGGGTCGGGCGTGAGCTCGGTGGTCGCGCGGAAGCTGGAGCCGCCGCCCTCGTTGTCGCCCCGCGAGCCGAGGAACTGGACCGTGTCGGCCACGACCTCGACCTTGGAGCGCTTGCCGCCGTCCTGAGACTCCCACTCGCTCCACTCGAGCCGGCCGTCGACCGCCACCGGGCGGCCCTTGCTCAGGTACTGCGCGCAGTTCTCGCCCTGGGCGCCCCAGACCTTGATGTCGAAGTAGTTGGGCTTCTCCGACCACTCACCCGTGGACTGGTCCTTGTAGCGGCGGTTCACCGCCAGCCGCAGGCGGCACACGCTGGTGCCGCTGGGGAGCGTGGAGAGCTCCGGATCTGCGGTCAGATTGCCGGTCAGGATGACGCGGTTGATGTTTGCCACTTGAGGTTCCTCCTCTGCCTATTTTGCGAACGTGTGTTCGGCATATGATAGGCGGGCGGTCGGACGGGGATCAGGCCGGCGACTCGGTCGGCTCCGGCTCGGTGGGCGGTGCCGATGCGGTTGATGCGCCGTGCGGACGGGCGACGGCCATGTGCCGCATCACGCCGTCCGTGATGGCGAGCACGCGGGTTGCCTCGTGCAGCGCCTCCGGCTCGGACTCGAACGTGAGCACGTAGTACCACGCCTCGTCCATGTGGTCGATCTCGTAGGCCAGCTTGCGCTTGCCCCACGGCTCGACCGATCCCCAGACGCCGCCGCGCTCGGTGACGGTCGCCCTGGTGCGCTCGATGATCTCCGTGTGGCGCTCCTCGGCCACCTCGGGCTCGATCATCAGCATGATCTCGTATGCATTCATTCCTGATCACCTCCTCTGGACTAAAGGCGGCTCCGGGGTGCCGGCCGACCAGTGTCGACCGCTCGCGGCGCCGCGATCAGGAAGTGCGGTGCCACCCCGGAGCAGGAAGCTGCTGGGTTTCGGGCCGAGTATACTCGTGCCCGTGCGGAGGCTGGGCTGGTTCTTGGTTGGGGCAGCGGGCGCAACCGCGGCGCTGATCGCGGCGCCGGGGTTGTACGGCCGGCTGCGCGAGGCCGTCGGTGCGGGCGACGTCTGGACGGACTTCGAGCTCGAGCCGGAGAACGGCGGATACGCCGCGCCGCGCGAGGCTCCACCGGTGTACGCGGAGCCGGAGCCCGAGCCGGAAGCAGCCGTCGACCTCGAACCCGAGCCGGAACCGGAGCCACAACCAGAGCCACAGCCAGAGCCAGAACCGGAGCCGGAGCCCGAGCCGGAGCCGGAGCCCGAACCGGTCGCCGAGGCAGAGCCGGAGGCTGCGGCCGAGCCGGAGCCCGAGCAGAGCGGCGTGTACGAGACCGTCGTCTGGCCGGTGCCGAGCGCGCAGCCCGCGGAGGCCGAGCCGGCTGCCGCCGACGACGAGGCGGACGACGACGACACGGCCGAGATTGCCGCGGCGCCCCTGACCGCCGCGCCTCCGCCGGACGACGACGAGGCGAGCGACCTGCGCTCCCGCATCGAGGCCAGCCGTCAGCGGCTGCGCCACAAGGCCCAGGGCGGCGAGGACGAAGACGACGGCGAGGACGAGGCCGACGCCGGCGAGCCCGACCCCGTCGCGTAGCTAGAGCTCGGCCGTCTCCCCCGGCCCGATCGACCGCAACCGGTCGGCGACGCCGGCCGCCGCGCACGCCCGCGCCAGGTCGGCCGGCGACGAGGTGAAGTGCGCCCACCCCTCCTGGTGGATCGGGACGATCGTCGCCGGCCCCAGGACGACGGCGGCCTTCGCCGCCCGCTCGGCGTCGAGCGTGAGCAGCACGTCGTCCCCCCACCGCTCCGGCACCTGGGCGCCGCCGGCGAACAGGATCGCCGCGTCGAACGGGCCGTGCTCGGTCGCGATCTCGCGGACGACGTCGACCGAGGCGTTGTCGCCGCTCACATAGATCGTCGGCAGGTCGTCGCCGCGCAGGACGAAGCCGAGCACTGGGCCGTTTTGCTCGAACATCTCGGGCGACCCGTGGTGAGCCTCGACAGCGGCGATCTGGACGGCGCCCGCAGGGCCCTCGAGGTCGGCGACCTGATCGGGCTCGAGGCCGACGGCGTTCCCGCCCAGTCGCTCTGCGCCGTCCGCCGTCGTGAGGACAGTCGTGCAGCGGGACAGGAACGCGCGGCCGGAGTCGTCGAGGTTGTCGGCGTGGTGGTCGTGTGAGAGCAGCACGAGGTCGACCGGGAGGAGGTCGTCCGCCGCGATCGCAGGACCGGTGAGCTTGCGAAGGACGATCGACGAGCCCGGACGGGGATGGTCGCCGGGCTCGTCGAAGGTCGGGTCGGTCAGGATGCGCAGTCCGCCGTAGGTGAGGAGGGCGGTGGGGCCGCCGATCGGCGTGACTGTCGTTCGTGCGTCTGGCATACGGCGGTCATATACCCACCTCGCCTCAGTCGGCCACGCGGGCGACCGCGGTTCGGCGTCCGGTTGGCGAGCGCGTAGGCGACGGCGGCGAGCGCGGCTGCCATGATCGGGCCGCCGCCGTGGTCGCCCA